>CAITBU010000086.1 GCA_903890595.1 uncultured Holophagaceae bacterium
AGGGCGCGCCGCCGCAGGTCCTCGTCGAGGTGGATCTCCGGCTGCAGGTCCCGGAGGCAGAGGTAGAGCTTCTCCAGGCTGTTCAGCTTCATGTAGGGGCAGAGGCTGCAGTTGCACCCGCTGTCGGCGGGGGCCGGGATGAGCTCGGCGTTGGGGCGGCGCTGGCGCATCTGGTGGAGGATGCCGGCCTCGGTGGCGACGATGAAGGCCTGGGCGGGGTCCGTGGCGACGTAGTTGAGGAGGGCCGCTGTGGAGCCCACGAAGTCCGCCATCTGGCTCACGGTGGCATCGCACTCGGGATGGGCGATGAGCTTGGCCTCGGGGTGCTGGGCCTTGAGGACGGCCAGGCGCTTGGCGGTGAACTGCTCGTGCACGATGCAGAAGCCCGGGAACAGGACCATGTCCCGGCCCGTCTGCTTCGTCACCCACTTGCCCAGGTGGCGGTCCGGGGCGAAGACCACCTTGCGGTCCTTCGGTAGGCTGTTCACCACGCGCTCGGCATTGCTGCTGGTGCAGATGATGGTGCTGAGTGCCTTCACACCGGCGGAGCAGTTGATGTAGCTGACCACGTCATGGTCCGGGTACTGCTTCAGCCACTCGGCGAAGTGGTCCGGCTGGCAGCGGTCTGCCAGGCTGCAGCCGGCATCCATGTCCGGGATCACCACGGTGCGGGCGGGGTTCAGGATCTTGGCGGTCTCGGCCATGAAGTGGACGCCGCAGAAGGCGATCACATCGGCATCGGCCCGGGCGGCCTGCTGGCTCAGCTGCAGGCTGTCGCCCACGAAGTCGGCCAGATCCTGGATCTCGGGCTCCTGGTAGTAGTGGGCCAGGAGGACGGCTTTGCGCTCGGCCTTGAGGCGACGGATCTCGGCCGGCAGGTCGAGGCCGAGGGGGATGCTATCCAGGTCGGGAACGTAGGGGGCAGTCAGGTCCATGGAGCCATTCTAGGACCTCTCGCCCTCCAGGAAGGACCGGATGCGGGCCCCGGGTGCCGGGTGGTCAAAGGCCTCGCAGAAGACGGCCCGCTCCCAGGCCTGGGCCGAAGGCCGGGGGAGGCCCGCCTGAATCTGGCGGAGGGATTCCAGGAGCGCCTGGGCCCTCGGGTCACCCAAAAACCCTGTGGCCACAGGGGGAATCCTGTTATCCTGGGTCTGGATCGCAGGATCCAGATGGACATGGAAATCCGATGACCGCTTCCGAGCAGTGGGTATCGGGCCAGTTCCGTACGGTTTCATAACCTTTATTGTCCTTTAGGGGGGACCCGTGGCCAAGGCCCAGGCATCAGACAACGCCAGCATCTCACGGCTGGACCAGATCAAGGTGAGCCAGTACTTCGGCTGCAACACCTTCAGCGAGCGCACCATGCGCGAGCGGCTGCAGAAGGACGTCTACAAGTCCTTCCGCCAGTCCCTGAAGCGCAGCGAGCCCCTCTCCCCGGAAGTGGCCAAGAGCGTCGCTCTGGCCATGAAGGAGTGGGCCATCGAGCTCGGCTGTACCCACTTCACCCACTGGTTCCTGCCCATGACCGGCGCCACCGCCGAGAAGCATGATGCCTTCATCATGTGGGACGAGCCGGGCCAGGTGACGGAGCGCTTCAGCGGCAGCATGCTCATCCAGGGCGAGCCCGATGCCAGCTCCTTCCCCAGCGGCGGTCTGCGCGCCACCTTCGAGGCCCGCGGCTACACCGCCTGGGACCCCGCGAGCCCGGCCTTCCTCATGGAGGGTCCGCTTGGCAAGACCCTCTGCATCCCCACCGCCTTCATCGGCTATCACGGCGAGGCGCTGGATCATAAGGTGCCCCTCCTGCGCTCCATGGGCGTGGTCTCCGAGCAGGCCGTTGCCGCGCTCAAGTTCTTCGGCGTGAACGCCGAGTCCGTCGTGGCCCAGTGCGGCCCCGAGCAGGAGTACTTCGCGGTCGATCTCGAGCTGGCCCAGCAGCGGCCCGACCTCATGTTCGCCAACCGCACCCTCCAGGGCGCCAAGCCCCCCAAGGGCCAGGAGCTTGAGGACCACTACTTCGGCAGCATCAAGGAGCGCGTCCTGGGCTTCATGCAGGAGGTCGAGCTGGAGTGCTTCAAGCTGGGCATCCCCGCCAAGACCCGCCACAACGAGGTGGCCCCCAACCAGTTCGAGATCGCGCCGATCTACGAAGCTGCCAACCTCGCCAGCGACCACAACCAGCTGCTGATGGAGATCCTCAAGTCTGTCGGTGAGCGTCACGGTCTGGCCATCCTGCTCCACGAGAAGCCCTTCGCCGGCGTCAACGGCAGCGGCAAGCACGTGAACTGGAGCATCGCCACGGACGAGGGCCACAACCTGATGGAGCCCGGCAAGACGCCCGAGGAGAACCTGCAGTTCCTCTACTTCCTCAGCGCCACCCTGAAGGCCATCCACACCCACGGCGGCCTGCTCCGCGCCTGCATCGCCAGCGCCGGCAACGACCACCGCCTCGGCGCCAACGAGGCGCCCCCGGCCATCATGTCGGCCTTCCTCGGCGCCCAGCTGAACCACATCCTGGATGCCATCGAAAAGGGTGACGTGGCCAACGTCTCCATCCAGGGCATCATCGACCTGGGCATCGGCAACCTGCCTCGCATCGAGAAGGACGCCACTGACCGCAACCGCACCAGTCCCTTCGCGTTCACCGGCAACAAGTTCGAGTTCCGCGCCGTGGGCTCCAGCCAGCCCATCGGCCTGCCCCTGACGGTCATCAACGCGGCCGTGGCCGAGGCCCTCGAAGAGCTCAACACCAAGCTGGCGGCTGAGCTCGAGGCCGGCAAGGAGCTCAAGGCGGCCGTCATGACCGTGGTGCGCCAGGCCATCATCGAGACCAAGGCCATTCGCTTCGAGGGCAACGGCTACTCGGATGAGTGGAAGGTCGAGGCCGAGCGCCGGGGCCTGCCCCACGCCAAGGACACCGTCGCGGCCCTGCACATCTGGGAGCAGCCGGCCGTGAAGGCCGTCTTCTCGAAGTCCGGCATCCTCTCCGAGGGTGAGCTGGAGTCCCGCCTCCACATCCGCCACGAGCAGTACCAGAAGGCCATCGCCATCGAGACCCAGGTCCTGCGCGAGATGGCCGAGACCCAGATCCTGCCCTCCATCACGGCGGACCTCGGGGCCCGGGCCGATGCCCTGGCCAAGCTCGCTGCGGTCGGCATCAATGTACCTGCGACCCTGAAGGAAGCCCTCCAGACCCAGGCCACCCTGGCTGGGGAAGCCCAGTCCCGGCTCGCTGCCATGAAGGCGGCCCTGATCGCCGCCGAGGCGCTCGAGGACCTGCACGCCCGCACTGAGGCCTTCGGCAACAGTGTCAACCAGTCCAAGCACGCCCTCCGGGAAGTGCTGGACCTGCTGGAAGAAGCCTGTGACGCCGACCTCTGGCCTCTGCCCAAGTACTGGCAGCTGCTGTCTCCGCTGCTCTAGCTTCCCGCCGCACACCGAAACGGGCCGCAGCTGCGGCCCGTTTCTGCGTCTGGGGCAGTGCTAGAAGCGGAAGACCGCGCTGACCTGAATCCAGGTGGCGGTATCGAAGCCGAAGCCGTCGCCGCCGTTGGGGTCGACGAAGATCTGGTTGAGCGTCCCCTCCAGCGCGAAGCGGGGGCTGAAGGTGTAACCGCCGCCACCGCGGACCCCCAGCTTGCCACTCTGGGTGGAGCTGCCGCTGACCCGCCGCCCGGCACTGTTGATGTAGTCCCAGCTGTCCTTGACCTGGTTGAGGCTGGCGCCGGCAATGGTGTACCAGCCCCGGTAGGGCGCCTGGAGCTGGTACACCCAGTCGGCCCCGGCCTGCAGTGCTCCGAAGTCATTCCTGGAGGCGGCGAACCCACCCCAGCTTGAGCCAGGGAAGTGCTGGTAGGTCAGTTGGGCCCGCACCGCATGGCGGCTGTTGATGGCGAAGGTCGCCTGGCCCCCGAGGTGGGTGCCGAAGAACTGGTTGGTGCCGAAGTCGGCCCGGTCCTTCAGGTCGCCCAGGGGCAGCGAGAGGCCGGTGGCCAGACTGAAGGTTGGGGTCTGGGCCGAGAGGGCCGAACCTGCGAGCAGGACAGCAAGGGTGAGGGTATGGCGCATGGCGTCTCCTGGTGGCTGAAGCCCCGGAAGGGGCACTCTCAGGCTAGCCAAGGGCCGCTCCTCGCGCTTCCACCGAAGGGACTAGGAAGTCGAATCCTTCTTGTGCTTCCAGATGACCCTACTCCAGCGTGACGCCCCGTCCGCTGCGGATGCGCGCCTCGATGCGCGAGGTGCTGTGGCCGGGCAGGAAGGGAATGAGGACCAGGGATCCGCCTCCCGCCTCCACGTCCTCGCGGCCCACCACGGTCTCCGGGGTGTAGTCGCCGCCCTTCACCAGCACGTCGGGCCGGAGGGCCCGGATCAGCTCCAGGGGGGTGTCCTCGTCGAAGCGCACCACGGCATCCACGCTGCGCAGGCCCAGGAGCACGGCGGCCCGGGCGGCCTCGTCCTGCAGAGGCCGGGCAGCGCCCTTCAGGCGCGCCACGGAGGCATCGCTGTTCAGGCCCACCACCAGGAAGTCCCCCAGGGCCCGGGCATCGGCCAGGTACTGCACATGGCCGGGATGGATCAAGTCGAAGCAGCCGTTGGTGAAGCACAGTCGCCCCGGGCGCGGGATGGCCGCGAGGAAGGCTTCAGGGCTCTGGAAGAAACGGGTCGGTGACGGCATCGTAGGTTCGGAATAAGATTATCGGTTCAGGAACATCCTCGGGAGAAGTCTGCCATGCCTCTTTACGAATACCGTTGCGAAGGTTGCGGCCAGTCCGAGGAAAAGCTCGAGAGCCTATCCGCCCCCGAGGTCCATGCCTGCCCGGCCTGCCAGGCCCCCGAAGGCATGCGGCGTCAGCTGTCCGTGGCGGCCTTCTCCCTGTCGGGGGGCGGCTGGTACAAGGGTGCGGCCTCCGAGCCGACGGCCGCTGCGGAGGCCCCAAAATCCAGCCATGGCTGCGGGGCCGGCGGCTGTGGTTGCCCCCTGGCGGGGGGAGGGACGGCCGGGTCCGCCTCTCCTGCCGTGTGATCCGTTGACTTTCAGGGCTTTTCAGATAGCCTAGATGGTTCCGGCCCCGTGGGCCGGCGCAGGATTTATCCGTCCGATGTTCCCCGCGGAACCTCTCGGGCCCAGGCCCGGATCCACCGGTGCCTTCCTAGGAGGATGGTGTGCCTACCATCAATCAGCTAATCCGCATTGGGCGGAAGACCTTCCAGAACAAGACGAAGAGCCCCGCGCTCGACGCCTGCCCGCAGAAGCGTGGCGTCTGCACCCGCGTGTTCACCACCACCCCGAAGAAGCCGAACTCGGCCCTCCGGAAGGTGGCCCGCGTGCGCCTGACCAACGGCATTGAGTGCACCACCTACATCCCGGGCGTTGGCCACAACCTGCAGGAGCACAGCATTGTGCTCATTCGCGGCGGCCGCGTGAAGGACCTGCCGGGTGTGCGCTACCACGTGGTGCGCGGCACCCTCGATGCCACTGGCGTCGCCGGTCGCAACCAGTCCCGTTCCAAGTACGGTGCGAAGCGGCCCAAGGCCGGTGCCGCTCCGGCCAAGAAGAAGTAGGAGGTGAACCATGGCCCGTCGCTCAGCCCCCGCCAAGCGTGAGATCCTCCCGGATCCCGTCTATAACAGCCTCGTCGTCTCCAAGTTCGTGAACATCCTCATGGAGCGCGGCAAGAAGGCCACTGCCGAGCGCATCCTCTACGGTGCACTCGAGATCGTCGTCAAGAAGTCCGGCGAGGAAGCCCTCGAGGCCTTCCAGAAGGCCCTGAACAACATCAAGCCCAGCGTGGAGGTCAAGTCCCGCCGCGTGGGTGGTGCCACCTACCAGGTCCCCGTGGAGGTTCCCCAGAACCGCCGCCAGTCCCTGGCCATGCGCTGGCTCAAGACCTACTCTGCCTCCCGCGGCGAGCGCACCATGCGCGACAAGCTGGCTGGCGAGATCCTGGATGCCATGAACTTCCGCGGCGCCGCCGTGAAGAAGAAGGACGACGTCCACAAGATGGCTGAGGCCAACAAGGCGTTTGCCCATTTCCGGTGGTAGTAACTTGCTCTAAAAATGGGGCGCCAAAGGCGCCCCATTTTTAGAGTTGTTGAACTGCTTGTTGAATCCCCAATACCCCCTAGGAGGCCGCAGTGGCCCGTCACACCCCCCTCGAGCGCTACCGGAACATCGGCATCATGGCGCATATCGATGCCGGCAAGACCACCACCACGGAGCGCATCCTCTACTACACCGGGAAGATCCACAAGATCGGCGAGGTGCACGAAGGTGCCGCCACCACCGACTGGATGGTCCAGGAGCAGGAGCGGGGCATCACCATCACCTCTGCTGCCATCACGGCGGCCTGGACTCCCCAGACCGGCCAGCTGAAGGGCATCGAGCACCGCATCAACATCATCGACACCCCCGGCCACGTGGACTTCACGGCCGAGGTGGAGCGCTCCCTGCGCGTGCTGGACGGCGCCTGCGCCGTGTTCTGCGCCGTGGGCGGCGTCGAGCCCCAGTCCGAGACCGTGTGGCGCCAGGCCGACAAGTACGGCGTGCCCCGCATGGCTTTCGTGAACAAGATGGATCGCCCCGGGGCGGACTTCTTCCGTGTGGTTGAGATGATGCGCACGCGCCTGAAGGCTCGGCCCATGCCCATCCAGATCCCCATCGGTGCTGAGGAAAACTTCAAGGGCATCGTCGATCTCGTGATCATGAAGGCCCTGACCTTTGATGAGGCCGACAAGGGCTTCAAGGTCCTCTACAGCGACATCCCCGAGGAGCTCGTGGCCACCGCCAACGAGTGGCGCGAGAAGCTCATCGAGATGGTCGCTGAGACGGACGAGGTCCTGATGGACAAGTACCTGGGCGGCGAAGAGCTGACCGAGGTCGAGATCCGGGCCGGCATCCGCCAGGGCTGCATCAGCCTCGTGTTCACGCCGATGATGTGTGGCAGCGCCTTCAAGAACAAGGGCGTCCAGCCCATGCTGGATGCTGTTGTCAGCTACATGCCTTCGCCCCTCGACATCGCTGCCATCACGGGCAAGGATGCCGATGGCAACGAGGTCACCCGCGAGGCCAAGGACAGCGAGCCCTTCAGCGCCCTGATCTTCAAGATCATGGCCGATCCCTTCGTCGGGTCCCTGGCCTTCCTGCGCGTCTACTCCGGCGTTCTGGCTGCGGGTTCTGGCGTCTACAACCCTGCCAAGGGTCGCCGTGAGCGCATCGGTCGCCTCCTGCAGATGCACGCCAACAAGCGCGAGGACATCGACGAAGTCCGCACGGGCGACATCGGTGCCGCCGTGGGCCTCAAGGACGTCCTCACCGGGCAGACCATCTGCGACGAGGACCGCCCTGTGATCCTGGAGTCCATGGACTTCCCGGATCCCGTGATCCAGGTGGCCATCGAGCCCAAGACCAAGGCTGACCAGGAGAAGATGGGCATCGCCCTGAGCCGCCTGGCCCAGGAAGACCCCACCTTCAAGGTCAAGACCGACCCCGAGACCAACCAGACCATCATCGCCGGCATGGGGGAGCTCCACCTCGAGATCATCGTCGACCGCATGATGCGTGAGTTCAAGGTCGAAGCCAACGTGGGCAAGCCCATGGTGGCCTACCGCGAAACCATCCGGAAGCGGGTGGAGTGCGAGGGCAAGTTCGTGCGCCAGTCCGGTGGTCGCGGCCAGTACGGCCATGTCCGCCTCATCGTCGAGCCCAACGAGCCCGGCAAGGGCTACGAGTTCATCAACGACATCAAGGGCGGCGTGGTGCCCAAGGAATACATCAAGCCCACCGACCAGGGCATCCAGGAGGCCATGCAGTCCGGCGTTCTGGCGGGCTACCCCTGCGTCGACATCAAGGTCACCATCTACGACGGTAGCTACCACGATGTGGACTCCAACGAGATGGCGTTCAAGATCGCCGGCTCCATGGGCTTCAAGGCTGGCTGCGAGAAGGCCTCCCCCGTGATCCTCGAGCCCGTCATGGCCGTCGAGGTCGTGGTCCCCGAGGACTACATGGGTGATGTCATCGGCAACCTGAACAGCCGCCGTGGCCGCATCGAGAACATGGAGGACCGGGCCGGTTCCAAGGTGGTCACCGCCAAGGTGCCCCTGGCCGAGATGTTCGCCTACTCCACCACCCTGCGCGGCATGACCCAGGGCCGCGGCAACTACACCATGCAGTTCTCGCACTACGAGGAAGCCCCCCGCAACGTGGCCGAAGAAATTGTGGCCAAAGTGAAGGGTGCCAAGTAGTTCTTCATATCTCCAGAATCGGGCAACGCCCGATTCTGGAGCAAGGTAAGTCCCTTTATTGACTGTTCCAGCCCCTTTCGGGGTGAGGTCATTTTCCGAACCGCAAGGTTGCCGGGCCTCTTGATCTGTCGCTTCCCCTCATGGGGGGTCGTGCGCTCTTCCCAAAAAGCCGTTGATTTTACAGCGGCTTTTGTTATGCTGATCAGCCCTGTCCCTGTTTCCGGGACAGATCCACTTGGGCGGTCAGCGCCCCACGTCTATGGACGGTTTGCCGTCCCAATGGAGTGAACATGAGAGACAACATCCGCATCCGCTTGCGCGCCTTCGATCACCGCCTGCTCGACCAGAGCACCCGCGAAATCGTAGACACCGCCAAGCGCACGGGCGCCCAGGTGGCGGGACCTATCCCCCTCCCCACGCGCACCAACAAGTACACGGTCAACCGGTCCCCGCACGTGGACAAGAAGAGTCGTGACCAGTTCGAGATCCGCACGCACAAGCGCCTGCTGGACATCCTGAACCCTACCCAGAACACGGTGGACACCCTGATGCGTCTCGACCTGCCCGCGGGCGTCGACGTCGAGATCAAGGTCTTCAGCCGCCAGGGCAACCGGTAGAGGGGGGAGAGATCATGTCAAAAGGAATCATCGGAAAGAAGCTGGGGATGACCCAGATCTTCAATGAGCAGGGACAGGTCGTACCCGTGACCGTCATCCAGGCTGGCCCTTGCGTGGTCGTGATGCGCAAGACCTCCGCCAAGGATGGCTACGAGGCCGTGCAGATCGGCTTCGTGGATCCCAACGGCGGCAAGCGCGCTACCAAGGCTGAGAAGGGCCACTGCGAGAAGCAGGGCGTTGCTCCGGTCCGCGTGCTGCGCGAGATCAAGGTGGACGCCGCTGACGAGTCCAAGCCTGGCGACAGTGTCCTGGCCAGCGCCTTCGAGGCGAAGACCAAGGTGAACGTCACCGGCATCAGCAAGGGCAAGGGCTTCGCTGGCGTCATCAAGCGCCACCACTTCGCCGGCGGCCGTGCGACCCACGGGTCCATGTTCCACCGCGCACCCGGCTCCATCGGCCAGTCCAGCTACCCCAGCCGCGTCTTCCCGGGCATCCGCATGCCGGGCCACATGGGCGATGCCCAGGTGACCGTGCGGAACCTCGAGATCGCCAAGGTGGACGTCGAGAACAACCTGCTGCTCATCAAGGGTGCCGTCCCCGGCCCCAAGGGTGGATACATCGTCATTAAGCAGGAGGCCTAAGATGGCAGCCTTCCAGCATCCCGTCGTTAATCTCGAGAACAAGCAGGTCGACACCGTCGAGCTTCTCCCCGAGGTCTTCAAGCTCGAGGAACTGAACCAGCACCTCATCTGGGAAGCGGTTCGCCACTTCCTGGCCAAGCGCCGGGCCGGTACCGCCAAGACCAAGGACAAGTGGGAAGTCAGCGGCGCAGGTCGCAAGCTCTGGAAGCAGAAGGGTACCGGTCGCGCCCGTGTGGGCTCCATCCGTAGCCCGCTGTGGAAGGGCGGCGGCACCACCCACGGCCCGCACCCCCGCTCCTACGACTACGCCTTCCCCAAGAAGGCCCGGCGCGCCGCCCTGCGGAACGCCCTCTCCGCCAAGATGGCCAGTGGCCAGATCATGGTGGTCCAGAACTGGGAAGTCGAGTCCCACAAGACCAAGTCCCTCATCGTGACCCTGGGTCGCCTCGGCATCACTGGCTCGGCGCTGCTGGTTGGCACCGAGGCCTCTGAGAAGCTGGTGATGGCCGCCGGCAACAACCCCAAGCTGCGGACCATCGAGAGCCTGGGCGTCAACGTCTACGAGCTCCTCAAGTACGACCAGGTGATCTTCTCCAAGGAAGCCGTCCTGGCCCTGCAGGAAGTGGTGAAGCCATGACCAAGATCTTTGAAGTGATCCGCAAGCCCCTCCTCACGGAGAAGGGCCAGCTCCTGCGGGAGAAGAACATCCAGGTGTTCGAAGTGGCCACTTGGGCCACCAAGCACCAGATCCGCGAGGCCGTGGAGCTCCTGCTCCAGTCCAAGGTGAAGAGCATCCGCACCGTGCGGATCCCCAGCCGGACCAAGCGGCTTGGCCGCTTCGTGGGGACTTCCTCCCCGCGCAAGAAGGCCTACGTCGAACTCGCTGAGGGCGCACCTGCGTCTGAGTAGCGAACCCATGGCGGACGGAAAAGCTTTGCCCACTATCGCCCGCCCCTTTCAACCCTGAGGCAAGAGGACAATCATGAGCATCAAGCAGCTCAAGCCCACGACCCCCGGTCAGCGCGGCATGTCCAAGTCCGGCTTCGAAGAGATCACCACGGATGTGCCCGAGCGCTCCCTGATCTCCAAGAGGAACCGAACTGGAGGCCGTTCCAACACCGGTAGGATCACCACCCGCCACATCGGCGGTGGCCACAAGCGCCAGTACCGCACGATCGATTTCAAGCGGAACAAGCTGGATGTGCCGGCCAAGGTGGCGACCATCGAGTACGATCCCAACCGCACCGCCCGCATCGCCCTCCTGGTCTACTCGGACGGCGAGAAGCGCTACATCCTGGCCCCTGACGGCCTGGAAGTGGGCCGCATCGTGGTTGCCGGCAAAGCCGCCGACATCCTGGTGGGCAACGCGCTTCCCCTCCGGAACATCCCGGTTGGTAACACGGTGCACAACATCGAGATGAAGCCCGGCAAGGGTGGCCAGATCGCCCGCGCCGCTGGCACCTTCGCCCAGCTCGTGGCCAAGGAAGACGACTACGCCCAGCTGCGCATGCCCTCTGGTGAGATCCGCAAGATCCACCTCGAGTGCTACGCCACCATCGGCACCGTCGGCAACCTTCAGCACGAGAACATCCAGATCGGCAAGGCCGGTCGCACCCGGTGGATGGGCGTCCGCCCGACCGTCCGAGGCGTGGTCATGAACCCCGTCGACCACCCCCACGGTGGCGGTGAGGGCCGGACCTCCGGTGGTCGTCACCCTGTGACGCCCTGGGGCCAGCCGACCCGCGGCTACAAGACCCGCGGCAACCGCCGCACCGACAAGTTCATCGTCAAGCGCATCAACTAGGAGGCAGGACAATGGCACGATCCCTGAAAAAAGGCCCGTTCATTGACGCCCACCTCCAGAAGAAGGTGGAAGTCGCACAGGCGGTCAACGACAAGCGCGTGATCAAGACCTGGTCCCGCCGCTCGACGGTGGTCCCCCAGATGATCGGTCTGACCCTGGCCGTACACAACGGCAACAAGTTCATACCTGTCTATGTCACCGAGAATATGATCGGCCACAAGCTGGGCGAGTTCGCCCTGACCCGCACGTTCAAGGGTCACGCTGGTAAGGCCGACACCAAGGCGAAGGGGAAGTAGCGATGGCAGAAATCGTTTCTACCGCCACTGTTCGCCACCTGCGCGGCTCGGCCCAGAAGGCGCGTCTCGTCGTGGATCTCATCCGCGGCAAGCACGTCGGGGAGGCCCAGTGGGTCCTCACCCAGGCCAAGAAGTACGCCGCCGCCCCCATCCGCAAGCTCCTGGATTCCGCCGTGGCCAACGCCATCGACAAGAATCCCTCCGTCAACCCGGACGACCTGCTGGTGAAGTCTGCATTCGTGGACGAGGGGTTCCGCATGAAGCGCGTCCGCCCTGCACCCATGGGCCGCGCCTACCGGGTCCAGAAGCGCACCTGCCACATCACCATCCAGCTCGCAACTGCGGCCGGGGAGGAGTAGTCATGGGTCAGAAGGTCCACCCGTACGGGTTCCGCCTCATCTACCAGAAGAATTGGCACAGCAAGTGGTTCAGCAAGCGCGACTACGCGCTCCTGCTCCACGAGGACATCAAGCTCCGCCGCGAGCTCAAGAAGCAGCTGCACGCCCTCAATGCGATGATCTCCAAGATCGACATCGAGCGCGCCGCCGACAAGGTCACCGTGCGCATCTACACCGCCCGGCCCGGCATCGTCATCGGCCGCAAGGGTGCTGAGATCGACAAGCTCCGCGAAGACCTTCAGAAGCGCCTGAATCGCCCGGTGTCTGTGGACATCCAGGAGATCAAGAAGCCTGAAGTGGATGCCCAGCTCGTGGCCGAGGGCGTTGCCCAGCAGCTCGAGCGCCGCATCGCTTTCCGCCGCGCCATGCGCAAGGCGGAAGAGGCGGCCATCCGTTTCGGCGCGAAGGGATTCAAGATCAAGGTTTCGGGTCGCCTGAACGGCGCCGAGATCGCCCGGACCGAGGACTACCTCTCCGGCCAGATGCCCCTGCAGACCATCCGCGCGGGCGTTGACTACGGTTTTGCCGAGGCCCACACGACTTACGGGATCATCGGCATCAAGGTCTGGGTGAATCTGGGCGACCAGGTTGCCGAGACCGTGAAGCGCTGAGGTGAACCCATGCTGATGCCCAAGAAGGTCAAGAACCGCAAAACCATGAAGGGCCGCACCCGCGGCGTCGCCACCCGTGGCAACGATCTCGCCTTTGGCGATTTCGGCCTCAAGGCGATGGAGCACTGCTGGCTCACCAACCGCGAGATCGAAGCGGCTCGTATTGCCATGACCCGCCACGTCAAGCGCGGTGGCAAGATCTGGATCCGCATCTTCCCCGATCGTCCCACCACCTCGAAGCCCGCTGAGACCCGCATGGGTTCCGGCAAGGGGGCTCCGGATGGTTGGGTGGCGGTGATCCGCCCCGGCCGCATCCTCTTCGAGATGGAAGGTGTGACCGAGGAAATCGCACGTGAGGCCCTGCGCCTGGCCCAGATGAAGCTGTCCGTGGCGTCCGAGTTCGTCACCCGCACGCCGCCGGAGGAGTGAGAGACATGTCCAAGAAGCATCCCTTTTCCGAGTTGACCGGCAAGAGTGTGGAGGAACTGGCGCAGCTGGAGGCCGAACTGGCCGCCAAGCGCTTCACCCTCCGCTTCCAGCACGCCGTGGGCCAGGTTGAGAACACTGCCGAGGTCCGCAAGACCCGGCGCGAACTTGCTCGCGTCAAGACGGCCCTGGCCGCCAAGCTGGCCTAGGAGAACCCATGAGCCTCGAAAACAAGATGACCCGTAATGGCATAGTGGTCTCCAACAAGGCCGACAAGACGGTGGTGGTGAAGGTGGAGCGCAAGTTCCAGCACCCGCTCTACCACCGTACGGTCAAGCAGACCGCCAAGTTCATGGCCCACGACGAGACCAACGCCTGCTCCATCGGCGACGTGGTCCGGATCGTGGAGACCCGCCCCCTTTCCAAGCGCAAGCGCTGGGCCGTCCTTGAGATTGTCCAGAAGGCCGGCGAGTAAGGAGCACACATGATCCAGATGGGAACCATGCTCATAGTCGCCGACAACTCCGGCGCCAAGAAGATCTGCTGCATCCTGCCCTTGGGCGGCGGTGTGGGCAAGATCGCTCAGCTTGGCGATGTCATCACCGCTTCCGTCAAGGAAGCCATTCCCGGCGGAACCGTCAAGAAGAAGGCCGTTGTCCAGGCCGTCATCGTCCGCCAGCGCAAGGCCTATCGCCGCAAGGACGGTTCGTACATCCGCTTTGACGAGAACGCCGCCGTCATCATCAAGAAGGACGGCGAGCCCGTTGGCACCCGCGTGTTCGGCCCCGTGGCCCGCGAGCTGCGCGAGCGGAAGTACATGAAGATCGTCTCCCTCGCCCCGGAGGTGCTGTGATGGAAGCTGTCACCAAGATGAAGCTCAAGAAGGGCGACCAGATCGTCGTCATCGCGGGCAAGGAAAAGGGCAAGACCGGTACCGTCACCAAGGTCAGCCCCACCACCAACCGCGTGATCGTCGCTGGCCTCAACATGATCAAGAAGGCCACCAAGCCCAACGCCCAGACGGGTGAGGGCGGCGGCATCCTGGAGAAGGAGGCCCCCATTCACGCCTCCAACGTCATGCTGCTGGACCCCAAGACTGGCAAGGGTACGCGGAAGCGGGCGTAAGGTTCTCCGGGGGTTCTGCGCTGTTTGCACGCCTCCGGACCTTTTCGCTTCCTTCGATGTGGTTTGTGTGGGAAGATCATCGTTCTGCCCCGTGCGCGGGGTGGAGATCCTAGGCGCTCTGCGCCATGACAACTGAGGTTGGGGGGAAACGGGCCGGATCGCCGTCCCAAGCCCCCTCGCTCTCCCGAACCCCTGGGGCATGACCGTCCCACGGAAATGGAGGAATCCATGAATGCCAATCAAGGCCACGCGGAGCCCCGCGTCCAGGCCCGATACCACCAAGAGGTGGCTTCGAAGCTGAAGGAGGAGTTCGCCTTCACTTCGGCCATGCAGATCCCCCGTCTGCAGAAGATCGTCATCAACATGGGCGTTGGCGACGCGATCCAGAACATCAAGGTGCTGGACGTGGCCGTAGACGAGCTGACTGCCATCGCTGGCCAGAAGGCCATCGTGCGCAAGGCCAAGAAGAGTGTCGCCCAGTTCAAGCTGCGCGCCGGCATGCCCATCGCCTGCATGGTCACCCTCCGGGGCGCCCGCATGTGGGAGTTCTTCGATCGCCTGGTGACCCTGTCCCTGCCCCGCGTCCGTGACTTCCGAGGCGTGCCCTCCAAGTCCTTCGACGGCCGTGGCAACTACACCCTGGGCCTCAAGGATCAGCTGATCTTCCAGGAAATCGACTACTCCCGGGTGGACAAGATGAAGGGCATGAACATCACCTTCGTCACGACCGCCAAGAATGACGCCGAAGCGCGGGCCCTCCTGGGTCACCTCGGTATGCCCTTCCGCAAGTAGCCAAGGAGATCATACCGATGGCAAAGATTTCCAAGATCGTCAAGGATTCGCGCAAGCCGAAGTTCTCGACTCAGCACCGCAATCGTTGCAAGTGCTGCGGTCGGCCCCGAGGCTACATGCGCAAGTTTGAACTCTGCCGCCTGTGCTTCCGTAAGTTCGCCCTGAATGGCGAGCTGCCGGGCGTCCAGAAGTCCAGCTGGTAAGGAGGGGACCATGCATACCGATCCCATCGCTGACTACCTCACCCGCATCCGCAACGGCATCATGGCCGGGCACGATGCTGTGGTGGTGCCTGCCTCCAAGATCAAGGCCCAGCTCTCGGGCATCCTCCGTCAGGAGGGCTACATCCACTCCTTTAAGGAAGTGGAGCACGAGGGCCGCACCTACATCATCCTCAACCTCAAGTACGTGAAGGATAAGCAGAACGTGATCCACGGCCTACGCCGCGTTTCCCGCCCTGGCCTTCGCATCTACTCGGGCGCCCAGGA
Organism: uncultured Holophagaceae bacterium; assembly: GCA_903890595.1. GTDB lineage: Bacteria > Acidobacteriota > Holophagae > Holophagales > Holophagaceae > Geothrix. The sequence goes on from CAITBU010000086.1 coordinate 15,443, forward strand.
CATCTCCGACGTGCACGGCGGTCTCGGCATCGCCATCCTGTCTACCCCCAAGGGTCTCCTGACGGGTAAGGACGCACGCAAGCAGAACGTCGGCGGCGAAATCCTCGCCCACGTCTGGTAACCCATCCTGAAATGGGCGGTTCGCCCGCCCTCATCTAAGGAATAAACCATGTCTCGAATCGGAAAGAAGCCCGTGACGCTGCCCAAGGGCGTGAAGGTCACAGTCACCGGGTCTGAGGCTGTCATCGAAGGCGCCAAGGGCAAGCTGTTCTGCCCGATCCCGAAGGGGATCACCCTCGATGTGCTGGCCGACTCCGTCACACTTCAGCGCGCCAACGAAGAGGCCCAGACCCGTGCCTATCACGGTCTGACCCGCGCCCTGCTCAACAATGCGGTTGTCGGTGTCACCGATGGCTGGAAGAAGGAGCTGGACATCGTGGGCGTCGGCTACAAGGCTGCCATGGACGGAGCCAAGCTGCACCTGGAACTGGGCTACAGCCACCCCATCAACTACGAGGCCCCCGAGGGCATCCAGATGGCCGTGGAAAAGAACACCCACATCGTGGTGACCGGTACTGACCGGCAGCTCGTGGGCCAGGTTGCCGCCGACATCCGGAAGTTCCGCAAGCCTGAGCCTTACAAGGGCAAGGGCGTCATGTACACCGGCGAGGTCATCCGCCGCAAGGCCGGCAAGACCGGGAAGTAAGGGGAACCTATGGCGAACTCCATCATCATTCGACGCGATAAGACCAAGGCCCGCATCCGCGGCCGCGTGAGCGGCACCCCGGAGCGTCCCCGTCTCACCATCTACAAGAGCCTGAAGCGCATCTACGTGCAGGCCGTGGACGACACCCTCGGTGTCACCCTGGCCTCTGCGAGCAGCCTGGAGAAGGACCTGCGCGCTTCTCTGAAGAACGGCGCCAACATCGAGGCCGCTAAGGCCGTTGGTGCGAGCATCGCCGCCCGCCTGAAGGAAAAGGGCATCACCTCGGTGGTGTTCGACCGGAATGGCTACGTCTATCACGGCCGCGTCAAGGCGCTGGCTGACAGCGCCCGCGAAGCCGGGCTCCAGTTCTAGGGGATCGACATGGCGTATGCAGATGCTAAAGACAACAAGGACTCCCGCGGCTCCGAAGGCGGGGAATTCAAGGACCAGGTCATCTACGTGGGCCGCGTCACCAAGGTTGTGAAGGGGGGCAAGAACTTCTCCTTCTCCGCGCTGGTGGTTGTGGGCGACGGGAATGGCAAGGTTGGTTTCGGACTCGGCAAGGCCCTTGAAGTGCCCTCCGCCATCAAGAAGGGCATTGAGAGCGCCAAGCGCAACATGATCCGCGTCCCCGTCTCCCCGAACGGCAGTGTGCCGCACCCGGTGATGGGCGTGTTTGGCTCCGGCAGCGTGCTGCTGAAGCCCGCACCCGAGGGTACCGGCATCATCGCCGGTGCTGCGGTCCGCGCCATCATGGAAGCCGCCGGGATCCACAATGTGATGACCAAGAGCCTGGGCTCCTCCAACCCCCACAATGTGGTTCGCGCCACCTTTGAGGGCCTGAAGGAACTCATGGATCCCTACACGGTCCTGACCAACCGGGGTCTCGACCAGGCGGAGGTTTGACATGTCGACTCTCATCGGCAAGCAGGTCGTAGTCACGCTGAAGCGTTCCATCATCTGCACCACACCCAAGCACCGTGCCTTCATGCAGACCCTCGGTCTGAAGCGGCCCGGCGACACCCGTGAGTGCGAATACACCCCCAACGTCCATGGGATGGTCAAGCTTGTCCCGCATCTCCTCGACGTCAAGGTGAAGGGGTAGGCCATGAAACTCAACGAACTCAGGCCCGCAGAGGGCGCCACCAAATCCCGCAAGCGCCTCGGGCGCGGCAAGGGCTCCGGCCTCGGCAAGACCTCTGGTCGTGGCGAGAAGGGCCAGAAGTCCCGCAGCGGCTACCGCAGCAAGCGCGGCTTCGAGGGTGGCCAGATGCCCCTCGTTCGCCGTCTGCCCAAGCGCGGCTTCACCAACATCTTTGCTCCCGAGACCAAGGAGATCCCCCTCAGCCTCATCTCCATCCACTTCCAGGATGGCGAGACGGTCTGCCTGGAGGCCCTCCGCGAGAAGAAGCTCGTCAACAGCCGCGTCGTCAAGATCGTCGTGCTGGCGAGTGGTGAGCTCACCTCCAAGGTGAACGTGGTCGCCGACCGCATCACCAAGGGTGCCCGCGAAGCCATCCTGGCCAAGGGCGGCACCATCCAGGAGCCCTGCGTGAAGTCTGCAGAGTAGCCGGCGATGAGCCGTCTCAGGAACCTCTTCGCCATCCCGGAGCTGCGCAAGCGGCTCCTGTTCACCCTGCTCCTCCTGGCCATCTACCGGCTGGGCGTGCACGTCAGCGTGCCCGGGGTGAACGCCGAGAACCTGCAGGCTGCCCTGCGGCAGGGTGCCGGTGGCCTCTTCGATGTCGTTGACCTGTTCTCGGGTGGCGCCTTCAAGAAGTTCTCTGTCTTTGCCCTCGGCATCGCACCCTACATTACCGCCAGCATCGTGCTTCAGCTGATGGGGGCCGTCGTCCCCTACCTGGAGAACCTCCAGAAGAAGGAGGGCGAGGCTGGTCGCCAGAAGATCAACCAGTGGACCCGCTACCTCACCGTGGGCTTGGCCTTTGTACAGGGTATGGGCATTGCGTCTCTGGCCCAGAGCCAGAACACACCGGGTCTTGAGGTCGTGACCACTGCGCTCAGCCCGACGGCCTTCCGCCTCCTGGCTGCGTTCACCCTGTCCGTGGGCACCATCTTCGTCATGTGGATTGGTGAGCAGATCACCGAGCGTGGCATCGGCAACGGCATCTCGCTGCTGATCTTCGCCGGCATCGTGGCGGGCCTGCCTCAGGCCCTCACCACCCTCACGGTCATGATTACCCAGTCCCTGAAGAATGCCCCGAACGTCCCACCCCCCGGCATCTTCATCCTGCTGATCGCGGCGATGATCGTGGTGCTGCTGGCCGTGGTCCTGGTGGAGAACGCCTACCGGCGCATCCCCATCCACTACGCCCGCCGGGCCGACTCGGCCGGCATGTCCAGCCAGCGCAGCTCCTACATGCCGCTGAAGGTGAACACCGCCGGCGTGATGCCTGTCATCTTCGCCAGCTCCGTGATCTTCTTCCCGGCCACCATCGCCCAGTTCACCCGCTGGGAGTGGCTCGCCAAGGCGGCCTCGTACCTGAGCCCCCAGACCCACTTCTGGATCTACACCCCGGTCTTCGTGGGCGTGGTGATCTTCTTTGCCTTCTTCTACACCAGCATCGTCTTCAACCCCGATGAGACCGCCGAGAACATGAAGCGGTCCGGCGGGTACATCCCGGGCATCCGGCCCGGCAAGGAGACCAGCATCTTCATGGACAGCATCCTGTCCAAGCTGACCTTCGTGGGCGCCATTTATCTCGCCCTGGTCTCGCTGGTCCCCCTCCTGATCACCAACAACATCCAGGGCCTCAACTTCTACTTCGGCGGCACGAGCCTGCTGATCGTGGTGGGCGTGGCCATGGACAGCGCCGCGCAGCTGGAGAGCCTGATGGTCATGCGGCGCTATGACGGGTTCCTGGAGAAGGGCCGCATCCGCGGTCGTTCCAGCCGCGGAGGTGGAGCATGAGCCTGATCGCAAACATCCTGCTGGGAGCTCCTGGCTCCGGTAAGGGCACCCAGGCCAAGCGTCTGGTGGAAACATTCTCTTTGACTCACCTCTCAACCGGTGACATTCTGAGAGATGCCGTCTCGAAAGGGACGGAGATCGGTCTACGGGCGAAAGCCATTATGGCCGAGGGAAAACTGGTGGACGACGACACCGTCAACGGCCTTGTCTTTGCGCGGCTGCTGGACGAGACCTCCGACGTGCTGTTCGACGGCTATCCCCGCACCCTGCAGCAAGCTCAGGCCCTGGAAGACTTCCTCTCCTCCAAGGGCATGACGGTGGGACGCGTGGTACTCGTTGATGTCCCCCAGGAAGTGCTTGAAGCCCGCGTGGTTGGCCGGCGTGTCTGCAGTAGCAATGCCTGCGGCGCCATCTACCACATGACCTCCAAGCCCCCAAGCCAGTCCGGTGTCTGTGACCTGTGCGGAAGTCCCCTGAAGCACCGATCCGACGACACCTCCGAAGCCTTCCAGAGCCGGATGGGCGAGTTCAACTCGACCTTCCAGCCCCTCCTGGGCTTCTACAAGCACCGGCCGAACTTCCAGAGCGTGGATGGCAATCGCGCCCCGGAGCAGGTGTTTGAATCGCTGCGTCAGGACTTTGGAGAACCCGCTTGAGCAAAGAAGAAGCCATTGAGCTAGAAGCCACAGTGGTTGAGGCCTTGCCGAACGCGGTCTTCCGGGTCGAACTGGAGAACAAGCACCAGGTACTGGCGCACATCAGCGGAAAGATGCGCAAGAACTTCATCCGCATCCTTCCAGGCGACAGGGTACTCGTAGAGGTCACCCCCTACGATCTGACCCGAGGCCGCATCATCTACCGATTCAAGTGAGCGAGAGGACACCATGAAAGTAAGGCCCTCCATCAAGAAACTCTGCGAGCACTGCAAGGTGGTCCGCCGTGAAGGCATTAACCGGATCATCTGCAAGAAGAACCCCAAGCACAAGCAGCGGCAGGGTTAAGGAGAAACGATGGCACGCATCTCAGGAATTGATCTGCCCATTGGTAAGCGCATCGAGATCGCGCTCACCTACATCTACGGGATCGGCCGGGCCAAGGCCCACAGCATCCTGACCCGCGCCAAGGTCGATTTCGGGACGAAGGTCCGCGATCTCACCGAGGACGAGGTCGGCCGCATCCGCCGCGTCATCACCGCCGAAGAGACAGTGGAGGGCGACCTCCGCAAGAACATCTCTCTCGACATTAAGCGTCTCATGGACATCGGCTGCTACCGCGGCCTGCGTCATCGGAAGGGTCTTCCCGTCCGTGGCCAGCGCACGCACACCAACGCCCGCACCCGCAAGGGCAAGCGACGCACCGTTGCCGGCAAGAAGAAGTAAGGCGAGGAGCACATGGCAAAGACCCAGACCCGGACCGCCGGCAAGAAGGTGGTCAAGAAGAAAGAAAAGAAGAACGTTCCTCACGGCGTGGCTCACGTCCAGGCGTCCTTCAACAACACGATCATCTCCATTTCAGATCCCATGGGGAACATGCTGTGCTGGGCTTCCAGCGGCAACCAGAACTTCCGCGGCACCCGCAAGGGCACGCCGTTCGCCGCTCAGGTGGCCGCCGGCATCGCTGCCGAGGCCGCCAAGGAACAGGGCGTCCGCTCCGTTGACGTCCGCGTCAAGGGTCCCGGCGCCGGCCGAGAGAGCGCCATCCGCGCCCTCAACGCCGCAGGCATCCAGGTGACCAGCATCCGCGACGTCACCCCCATCCCCCACAACGGCTGCCGGCCGCCCAAGCGGCGCCGGGTTTAAGAGAGGAGGAGAGACATGGCACGCTATACCGACGCCGTTTGCCGCCTCTGCCGCCGCGAGGGCATGAAGCTTTATCTGAAGGGCGAGCGCTGCTTCAAGGAGAAGTGCTCGTTCGAGACCCGCAAGGGCAAGCTCCCCGGCCAGCATGGCGCGGGGAAGATCAAGAAGCCTACCGGCTACGCCCTGCAGCTCCGCGAGAAGCAGAAGGTCAAGCGGATCTACGGAGTGCTTGAGAAGCAGTTCCGGCACTACTTCGAGAAGGCTGATGCCAAAAAGGGCGTCACCGGCCACAACCTGCTGGGCTTCCTCGAGTGCCGCCTGGACAACGTGATCTACCGGCTCGGGTTCGCCTCCAGCCGCTCTGCCGCCCGCCAGATGGTCATGCACGGACACGTGCAGATCAACGGCAAGCGCGTGGACATCCCCTCCTACCAGGTCAAGCCTGGCCAGGCGGTGGAACTGGGACAGCGCGCCAAGGAGAACGACGGCATCAAGTCCGCTGTCGAGACCTCTGCAGGCCGGGGCATTCCCAAGTGGCTCTCACTGGATCCCGCCGCCTTCAAGGGGCAGATCCTCGCCGTCCCGACCCGCGAGGACATCACCCTGGATATCAACGAGCAGCTGATCGTTGAACTGTATTCCAAGTAAGGGGGCAGGATGCTGAATCTGAGTGATTTTCAAAGGCCGCGTTTCGCTGAGGTGACCCCCGGGTCCCTCACGGATACCTACGGGGAGTTCGTGGCCTATCCCTTCGAGCGTGGCTTTGCCACGACCGTCGGGCACAGCCTTCGCCGGGTGCTGCTCAGCAGCATCCAGGGTGCGGCTGTCACCAACATCCGCATCAAGGGTGTCATGCACGAGTTCACTACCCTTCCCGGGGTGCGGGAGGACATCACCCATGTCCTGCTGAACCTCAAGGAAGTGCCTTTCAAGCTGCACGGCAGCGAGCCCCAGAAGGTCACCATCACCGCCAAGGGCGAGGGGGATGTCAAATCCGCCGCCATCGCCTGCACCCACAACGTGGAAGTCATGGATACCAACATCCATATCGCCACGCTGGGGGAAGAAGGCGAGCTCGAGATCGAGATGATGGTTGCCATGGGCCGGGGTTTCGTCACCGCCGACCGCAACCACAATGAAAGCCTCAGCCTCGGGTTCATCCCGATGGATGCGAACCACAGCCCCATCCTACGGGTCAACTACATCGTCGAGCCTGCCCGCGTGGGCCAGAGCACCGACTTTGAGAAGCTCACCCTGCAGGTGTGGACCAATGGCACCATCAGCCCCAAGGAAGCCGTTTCCGATGCGGCCCTCATTCTGCGTGAGCACTTCTTCGTGTTCGCCCGTCAGGACGAGGACTTTACGGAGACTGAAGGCATCGCTGCCACCCTCGGCATTGAGGCCGCCAACACCTGGCTGGGCAAGTCCGTCGAAGAACTCGAACTCTCCGTCAGAGCCAACAACTGTCTGCGCAACGCGAACATCACCACGATCGGCGAGCTGGTTCAGCGCACCGAAGCCGAGTTGATGAAAACCAAGAACTTCGGCAAAAAGTCGCTCCAGGAGATCAAGGACGAGCTCGCTCGTATCGGCCTCTCCCTCGGAATGCGCCTTGAGCAGGAAGTGTAAGGAGCACCCATGCGTCACAACGTTTCCGGCAAGCGCCTGGGCCGCACCACCAACCAGCGCAAAGCCCTCATGAAGAACCTCGCGACCGCTCTGATCCAGTGCGAGCGCATCGAGACCACACTGGTGAAGGCCAAGGAGCTTCGCAGCTTCGTGGAACCCTTCATCACGCTGGCCAAGGTCGATAACGTCGCCAACCGACGCATAGCCATGGCCCGCCTCGGCAGCAAGGACGCGGTCCAGAAGCTCTTCGGAGCTGACTTCCGCGTGCGCTTCGAGAACCGTCCCGGCGGCTACACCCGCATCCTCAAGACGTCCCATCGCCTCGGCGATGCGGCCGACATGGCCCTCATTGAGTTCGTGGACTACACCCTCCCCGAGCCCAAGGCCGAGGAAGCTGAGTAGCTCGTCACAAACCCAGAAAAACGCCCCGGGAGACCGGGGCGTTTTTCTGCCCTGAGGGGACCCCTCAGCCCACCGTCCAGGAGCCGCTGTCGTCCTCTGCAGCGTCCACGGCCAGGCCCGCCCGGCGGAGGCGGCGGGAGCGAACTACTGTGACGGTACAAGGGGCCTGGGCCGCCACCTGGCTGGAGACGCTGCCCAGCAGAGACCGCCGGAGAGAACCCGCCCGGGCTCCCAGCACCATGTGGTCCACATGGTTGGAGCTGGCGTAGTGGAGGATGGCCGCGGCGGGGTCCGTGGACTCCAGTACGTGGAATGAGATGCGGCCCTCCTCCAACTCCAGGGGCAGGGCCCAGTTGCGAAGCTCCACCAGGCGCTGATGGTGGATGTTGCGGCCCTGATCATCCAGGGTGGTGTCCAGGGTGATGCGGCCCTGCTTCAGGACGTTCAGGCAGGCCACCCGGGCGCCCGGCAGGGTCGTGAGCATGCGAGCCACCATGGTGCGCAGGGTCTCGGCGATGGGGGCAGCCTCTGGGGCAAGGTCGATGGCCACGGCCAGGATGGGGGCATCCCCATCGTGGCGGGTGGGGGTCCGGTCCTTGGCGCTGGGCCGGTTGGGGTCGCTGAAGCGGCGGCGGATCACGGTCAGGAGGGGGTCCTGGTGCAGACGGCTCGCCCGGGCCGTGAGCTTGACCTGATCGGGATGCTGCAGGGCCATGGCCAGGTGGGCCGCCGTCGGATAGCGCCAGGCGGGATGGACCTCCAGGCAGCGCAGGATGACCTCCTGGAGCCAGGGGGGGCAGTCCGGGCGCAGCTTCCGGGGTGGCACTGGGTCCCGCCAGAGGCGCTTCTTGAGGCCGCTCAGCCGCTGGGGGTCTCCGAAGGGGCGCCGGCCCGTGACGAAGAAGTAGAGCAGCACGCCCAGGGCGAACTGGTCGCTGCGGGGGTCCTTGCGCTGCCCCAGGACCTGCTCCGGGGCCATGTAGGGGGCGGTGCCATAGGGCAGGCGGAACTCCTCGCCCATGAGGTCCGGCAGCTCGTCGTGGTGGGAGAGGCCAAAGTCCACCAGGACAATCTCTCCCGTGGGGCGGGTGAGCAGGTTGGAGGGCTTCACGTCCAGGTGGACCACGTGCTGCCGATGGAGGTCGTCCAGGGCTGTGGCGATGCGCACCCCCAGGGTCTGCACGGCCTCCACGGGCAGGGGGAGGTCGTTCAGCAGGGGCAGGAGGGAGGCCCCTGGGATTCGCTCCATGACCAAGTAGGGCTGGACCTCGAAGTCGCCCTGGGCGATGTAGCGCGGCACGTGGGGTCCGGTGAGGCGGGGGAGGATCATCTCCTCCATCTCAAAGCCGACAATGGCCGCCGGATCGACCCCCTCGGACATCACCGGGACCTTCATCAGAAGTGGCAGCGAATGGTCCGGGTGAGAGACACCCCAGATGGTGGCCATGCCTCCCCGGTGGATGAGTTCCCCCAGGAGGAACCCATCCAGGCTGAGGCCCGTCTCCAGGCGGAGGGGGCTCATGGTCAGCGACCCTTCCGGAGGCGTTCCGCCAGGGCGGGGGGCAGACCGGCGCGGAGGACCGCCAGGGCGGCCGCATCCGAGTCGTAGGGAATACGGTGGTGGGTGATCTCGGAGCGGGCCGTGTCCAGCAGGGCGTAGGCGGCGGCGGGATCACCGTCCCGGGACTGGCCCACGGCCCCGATCACGTTCAGCCAGCGGCGGTGCCGGGGCAGGGGAATCGGCACGGAAGGGATGGGCTGGAATGACACCAGCTGTCCGGTGGCCGTGATGCCATGGAGGGCCGGGACGTGGGTGTGGCCGCAGAACACCGTCTGGGCGCGGCTGGCCTCCAGGGCCCGCTTCGCCGCCGGGCCATCGTTGACGTAGATCCAGGCCGGATAGGTCTGGGGGCTGGCGTGGACATAGAGGCGCGTCTCGTCCTCGAAGCGCAGGGGCAGGCTGGCCAGAAACTCCCGAGCCGCTGGCCCCAGCTGGCCCCGGGTCCA
>CAITBU010000087.1 GCA_903890595.1 uncultured Holophagaceae bacterium
GAGATCGAGATCCTGGGCCTCACCTGGGCCCGCAACGGCCGGGAGATCCGCTCGCGCATTGGCGTGCAGCTGCAGAGCACGAGCCTCTTCAACAAGATCACGCCCCGGGAGGCCCTGGACCTCTACGGCAGCTACTACCCCCGGCGCCGCAGCACCGAGGAGCTGCTGAAGCTGGTGCAGCTCGAAGAGAAGGCCGATGCCTATCACATCACCCTCAGCGGCGGCCAGCAGCAGCGCCTGGCGCTGGCCATGGCCCTGGTGAACGATCCCGAGCTGGTCTTCCTGGACGAGCCCACCACAGGACTGGATCCACAGGCCCGGCGCGGCCTCTGGGATGTGGTGCGACGCATGAAGGCCGAGGGCCGCACGGTGGTGCTCACCACGCACTACATGGACGAGGCCGAGGCCCTCTGTGACCGACTGGCCATCATGGACCACGGCAAGGTGATCGCCACGGGCACACCGGCCTCGCTCATCGCGGAGCTGGCCATTCCCAGCGTGGTGGAGCTGACCTTCGAGGGCAACGCCCCAGACCCGGCAGCCTTCGAGGCGGCGCTGGGCCTCCGGGTGGAGCCCCGCGCCGACCTGTGGGAGATCCCCACGCCCGATCCCAAGACCCTCCTGCCCCGCCTGCTGGAGGCCGCCGAGGCGGCCGCCGTGCCCTTCCAGCAGGTCCACATCCGCCGCGCCACCCTGGAGGATGTCTTCCTCCATCGGACAGGGCGGAGTTTACGGGAATAGCGATGATTTTATGGCGGCAGTTCTCTATGGAATGGCGGCTCTACAGCCGCGACCGGGTGGCCATGTTCTGGACCATGGCGTTCCCGGTGATCCTGCTGCTGGGCTTCGGCACCATCTTCCGGGATAGCGGCGGACCCAGCCTCTCGGTGGTGCGGGTAGTAACGGCAGCTCCCGGCCCCCAGGACGTTGCTCTGGACCTGGCCCTTTCGGACCTCCACCTAAAAGTGCAGGCCCTACCCAAGGCCGAGGCGGAGGCCCGCTGGGCCCGGGGCGAGACCGCCGCCCAGCTGGAGACCGATGGTGCCGGCTACCGCCTGCGCCTCAACAGCTACCTCATGGCCCAGGCCGGGGCCACGGCCGGCCTCGTGAACCAGGCCTGGCTGGTGGCCCAGGCGCGCCTGAGCGGGGCCCCGGAACCCCGCCGCATCCCGGTCCAGGTGGAGAGCCCGGGCCGCAAGCGCTCCGCCAACTATGCGTCGTTTCTGCTCCCGGGCCTCCTGGGCTTGAACCTCGTGAGCATGGGGCTCTTCAGTGTGGGCATGGTGAACGTGTCCTACCGGGAGAAGGGGAAGTTTCGCCGCCTGGCGGTGACCCCGCTGCCCAAGTGGATCTTCCTCCTGGGCCAGGTGCTGCACCGCCTCACGGTCACAGTGGTGCAGGCGGCCATTCTCCTGCTGGTGGGCTATCTGGTCTTCGGCATCGCCAACCAGGGTTCCTTCTTCGAGCTCCTGCTCGTGATGGCCCTGGGCACCGGCTGCTTCATGGCCTTCGGCTTCGCCCTTAGTGGGTTCGCCGAGACCTCCGAAGGCTACGCCGCCATCTCGAACCTGGTGTTCTTCCCCCTGATGATGCTCAGCGGCGTTTACTTCACGCTGGACTCGGCCCCGGCCTGGCTGCAGCGCCTCGTAGCCGGCCTGCCCCTGGCCCCCTTCCTCAAGGCCCTGCGGGCCGTCTTCAACGACGGCGCAGGCCTCGCTGGCCACGGCCTGGGGCTGGCCATCGTGGCAGCCTGGGGCTTGGCTGCCTTCTTCCTGGCGGTGAAGCGGTTTCGCTGGGCCTGAGGTTTCGGAGGAAATAAATCTAGACAGCCCCCGCAACGACGGGATTAACCCACCTCGGCGGCCAATTAAGGCGGGCCAGGGCTACACTGGAGGGCTGGAGTACCCATGCAGGCTTCAAAACGCGCCAGGATGGCCATCTTTCTCACGGTCTTCGTGGACCTGCTGGGCTTCGGCATCGTCATTCCGATCCTCCCCCTCTATGCCCAGGCCATTGCGGACCATCCCAGCCCCTGGATGGAGTCCATCAACCACCTGCTGGGGCTGACCGGCGTGGGTGCCACCCCCGGCGCCTTCTGGGCCGGGGTGGGCTTCCTCAGCTTCAGCCTCATGCAGTTCATCGCCTCGCCCATCCTGGGCCGGGTGTCAGACATGGTGGGCCGGCGCCCCGTGCTCTGGATCAGCCTGATCGGCTCAGCCCTGGGCTACCTCATGCTGGCCCTCACCAGCCGCTTTGAGTGGATGCTGGCAGCCCGCATTTTGGACGGCATCACCGGTGGCAACATCTCCGTGGCCCAGGCAGCCATGGCCGATAGCTCGGCCCCTGAGGAGCGCTCCAAGGTGATGGGCATGATCGGCGCCGCCTTCGGCCTGGGGTTCGTCCTGGGACCGGCCCTGGCGGGCGTGCTCAGCGGCAGCGACTTCGGTCACTACCTGCTCCAGACCCGGGGCTGGCACCTGCCCTTCTTCGTGGCGGCGGGACTCTCCCTGGCGGCTTCGCTGCTGGTGGTGCTCTGGCTGCCCGAGACCCTCACGCCGGAGGTGCGGGCCCGGGCCCGTTCCCACGAGAGCCGCGGCCATGCCCTGGCCAAGGCCCTGCGCCGCCCCGGCATGCCGCAGCTGCTCCTGGTTTCCCTCCTGGCCATGGCGGGCTTCGCCATGATGGAGGGGACCTTTGCCCTCCTGGTACACCAGCGCTTTGACTTCCACCAGCGCGAGGTGGGCTTCCTCTTCGCCGGCATCGGCGTCCTCATGGTGATCTACCAGGGCGGCCTCGTGCGCCTGGTGGCCAAGCGGGTGCCCGAGAAGGTGGCACTCGTCGTGGGCCTGCTCCTCATGGGCCTCTCCCTGCCCCTCCTGCCCAAGGCCGCCTGGATGTGGCCCTTTGTGCTGCTCTTCATTCCCTTGTCCTGGGGCAGCGGCATGGGCAACACGGCGGGCTCGGCCCTGGCCAGCCGCCTGACGCCCCCGGAGGACCAGGGCGGCCTCTTCGGCGTGCTCAACGCCATGAGCGGCGTGGGGCGCATCCTGGGCCCCGCCATCGGCACCTTCACCTTCGCCCGCTGGGGCGGCCAGGCCACCTACACCGTGGCCGGCCTCACTCTGGGCCTGGCCTTCCTCCTGGCCCTCACCCTCACCCCTGCGGAGGCCCCATGATCCGTCTGGATGGGTGCAGCCTCAGCCCCTCTGCCCTGGCCCAGATTGCGGCTGGTGCTGAGGTTGAGCTCGACGAAGCGGCCCTGGCCCGGGTCGCCGCCAACCGGGGCGTGGTGGATCGCATCGTGGCCGAGGGCCGCACGGTCTACGGCATCAACACCGGCTTCGGCCAGTTCGCCACGGTGGCCATTCCGCCGGATCAGCTCCAGGTGCTGCAGCTCAACCTGATCCGCAGCCATGCCGCTGGCGTGGGCGAGCCCATTGGCCGCACCGAGACCCGGGCTCTCATGGCTGCCCGCATCAACTGCCTCCTGAAGGGCCACAGCGGCATCCGCCCCGAGCCCATCCGCCTGCTGGCCGCCTGCCTCAACCGCAACGTCCTGCCCCTCATTCCCAGCCAAGGCAGCGTAGGCGCCAGCGGCGACCTGGCCCCCCTGGCCCACATGGCCCTGCTGCTGGTGGGCGAAGGCCTGGCGTGGTCCGCGAGTGGACCCGTGCCAGGTGGTCAGGCCCTGGCGGCGGCCAGCCTCGTGCCCGTGGTCCTCGAGGCCAAGGAGGGCTTGGCCCTCATCAACGGCACCCAGTTCATCACAGCCCTCGGCAGCCTGGCCGCGGAGCGCTTCGGCCGCCTGGCGGCCCTGGCCGACGAGGTGGCCGGCCTGAGCCTGGAGGCCCTGCGGGGCAGCCGGGCCGCCTTTGATCCCCGCATCCATGCCGCCCGCCCCCATCCGGGCCAGGTGGCCGTGGCCGAGCGCATGCGCAACCTCTTGGGGCCCACCAGCGCCATCGCTGAGAGCCACCAGGACTGCCACCGGGTCCAGGACGCCTACAGCCTCCGCTGCATCCCCCAGGTGCACGGCGTGGTGCGGGATGCCCTGACCTTCGCCGGGGCCATCCTGGAGCGGGAGCTGAACGCCGCCACGGACAACCCCATGGTCTTCACGGACACGGGCGAGTCCCGCTCCGGGGGCAACTTCCACGGGCAGTATCCGGCCTTCGCCTGTGACCTCCTGGCCATCGCCGCCGCCGATCTGGCCAGCATGTCGGAGCGCCGCCAGGAGCGCCTGGTGAACCCCGCCTACAGCGATCTGCCGGCCTTCCTCACCGGGCATGGTGGCCTGGAGTCCGGGTTCATGATGGCCCACGTCACCTCCGCCGCCCTGGTGAGCGAGATGAAGGGCCTGGCTCACCCCGCCTGTGTGGACTCCATTCCCACCAGCGCCGGCAAGGAGGACCACGTGAGCATGGGGCCCATCGCGGCCCGCAAGCTGCTCCGAGCCGTGGAGGCCCTGGAGCAGGTGCTGGCCATCGAGGCCCGCATGGCCCTGGAGGGCCTGCGCTTCATCGGCCTGGCTCCCGGCGAGGGGCTCCAGCCCCTCCTGGCGAAGCTCTCGGCAGCCTGTGCGCCCTGGTCCGACCGGGCCATGTATGAGGAGATCAGCGCCTCCCTCCAAGCCCTGCGCCAGCACATGGACGACCAGCCATGAGCCCTGCCCTCGCCCCCTGGCGGGAGGCCTGTGAGCAGGCCCTCCGCTCAGTCTCGGAGCCCGATGCGCTCCGCTGCTGGGGCTTCGGCCATGCCACGGAGGCGGGGCCGGTGCCAGTCTTCAACTACCGCTTCGAGCACACCCTGGCGGCGGTGTTCCTGGCCCGCTGGCTGGCACCAGCGACGGGGGCCGATCTGGAGGTGGTGGAGTGCGCCGCCTGGCTCCACGACGTGGCCAAGCGCCTGAAGGACCCCGGAGGCAAGGACACCCACGCCCGGGATGCCTCAGTCCTGGTGCCGGAGCTGCTGGCCGGGACCGACTTCCCGCCCGCCAAGATCCCCGCCGTCCGCCATGCCATCGAGCACCACGTGGGCCTGCGCCTGACGCACCGCCTGGAGCCCCTGGAGACCGCCTGCCTCTGGGACTGCGACAAGCTCAGCAAGATCGGGGCGGCCAGCCTGGTGCACTTTGGCTGCATCAGCGGTGCCTTCCAGCCCATCTCCACCGCGGAGATCCTCCGCCGCGGCGAGGCCTGGCTGGACCTGGCCCGGGGCATCGTTGCGAGCCTCAATACCGCCCCGGCGCAGGCCGAAGGCCACCACCGACTCGCCTTCATCGAGGCCCACTACGTTCAGCTTCGAAGGGAATGGTCGGATCCCCTGCAGGAGGGTCCCTGATGAAAGACTTTCCGCGGCTCGCCCAGTCCTTGGTCATGGCCCACAAGGCCCTGATGATGTACACCATGAGCCACCCCCAGGCTCAGCAGGCCGTGGCCGCCACCCACGCCCTGCTCAGCCAGTGGCTACAGGACGAAGAGAAGCTGCAGTTCGTGGTCATCGGCTCGAAGGTCTTCGCTGGCGGCGATCCCCAGGACATCCGCAACTCCAACGTGGCGGCCCTGGCCAAGCTCGCCACGGACCGGGCCGTGAGTGGCCTGATCTTCGAGAACGGCCTGTCCCATGATGAGTGCCTGGCCTTCCTGGAGGGCCTCGTCCTCAAGCCCCACCGGTTGGACGAGGTCGGAGGCCTGGAGGGCCACCTCCGGTCCCGCTTCGTCACCCACATCAAGGTCTCCCAGATCCGCTACAAGGAAGTCCAGGAAGGCGATGAAGAGGACGAAGCCCCCATCCTCGATGTAGTGCCGCAGCTGTCAGAGCAGGACCTGGCCCGTCTGCTGGGAGAAGCCCTGCGCGCCGCCTTGGCGGAGCTGAACGAACGCAAAAAGGCCGGGGGCTCCTCGGGAATCCCCGCGGCGGAGCTCGGCAGCCTGCAGGCTCTGGCCGACGAGTTCGGCTTCGGCGAAGGCATGCCCTCGCCCGGCCGCCTGGCCCAGATCCGGAAGGCCCTGCAGGGTCTCGAGCCCCAGGAGCAGCTGAGCGTGCTCCAGGGCCTGGAGTCCCTGCCTCAGAGCCCCGGAGGGCTGGCCGTGGGCATGCGGGCCCTGGTGGGCGAGACCCTCGCCGCGGCACTGGCCGCCGCCCTCTCCCGAGGGGTGCCCTGGCAGGACCTCCAGCATCCCCTCACGGAGATCCTGCGCCCCCTGCCCGAGCGCCTCGTGATCCTGCGCATCGTCACCGCCCGCCTCCGGGCCGAAGGCCATGACCCCGCCCCCGCTGAAGCGGCCCTGCGCAGCATCGCCTGGGACGCCCTCAGCCTCGAGGCCCGCCTGGTGAAGGCCATGGAGGAGGACCACCTCTTCGAGCTGACCCACGAGATGCGGCTGGCCCTCCTGCGGGAGCTGCTATCCCTGCGGCGCTTTGACGAGTTCATCCAGGTCCAGGAGAAGCTGCTGGAGGCCCTGCGCTCGGAGCAGGACGAGC
>CAITBU010000088.1 GCA_903890595.1 uncultured Holophagaceae bacterium
GGCACCCTGGCTCCGATCCTGGCTGAGCGTGCCCCCTGGTTCACCCTGGTGGGTCTGCCGGTGGACTACTCCCTCTGCGTGGACGGCCTGAACCTCTGGCTGGTGCTGCTCACGACCTTCCTGGTGCCCCTCACCATGCTCGGCACCTGGAACAGCCTGAAGGACCGCATCGGTACCTTCGCTGCGCTGTTCCTCATGCTGGAGACCGGCATGCTGGGGGCCCTCATGGCCCAGGACCTGTTCTTCTTCTACCTGTTCTGGGAAGCCATGCTCATCCCGATGTACTTCATGATCGGGGTCTGGGGCGGCGATGAGCGCCGCTACGCTGCCACCAAGTTCTTCCTCTACACCCTCGCTGGTTCGCTGCTCTGGCTGGTGGCCCTCCTCTACCTGGCGGGCAAGGCCGGTAGCTTCAACCCGGCGGTGATGGGACCGGCGGCCTCGGCGCTGCCCTTCAGTGTCCAGTGCTGGCTCTTCCTCGCCTTCGCCGTGGCCTTCGCCATCAAGGTGCCGCTGTTCCCCCTGCACACCTGGCTGCCGGACGCCCACGTCCAGGCGCCCACGGCGGGTTCGGTGATCCTGGCCGGCGTGCTGCTGAAGCTCGGCGGCTATGGCTTCATCCGCTTCGCCATCCCCATGTTTCCCGATGCGGCCATGCACTATGCCAAGCCCCTGGCGCTGTTGAGCGTCATCGCCATCGTCTACGGTGCGTTGGTGGCCATGGTGCAGCGCGACATCAAGAAGCTGGTGGCCTACTCCTCCGTCAGCCACATGGGCTTCGTGATGCTGGGCCTGGCCTCCTTCACCGTGATCGGAACCCAGGGCGCCATCCTCCAGATGCTCAACCACGGCATCAGCACCGGCGCGCTCTTCCTCCTGGTGGGCATGCTCTACGACCGGGCCCACACCCGCATGATCTCGGACTTCGGCGGCGTCGCCGTGAAGATGCCTGTGTTCACCGGCTTCTTCCTGGTGGTCACCCTCAGCTCCATCGGTCTGCCCCTCACCAATGGGTTCGTGGGTGAGTTCTGGATCCTCAACGGCGCTTTCCTGTCGGGCTTCGGCTGGGGCCGCCTCTACGCCTCGCTGGCCACCTCCGGTGTGCTGCTGGGTGCGGTCTACATGCTCTGGATGTTCAAGCGGGTCTTCTGGGGTCCCGAGAACAAGGAAGAAGGCAGTGGCACCCACCACCTGCACTCCGACCTGAACGCCCGCGAGATCGCTGTCCTCCTGCCCCTGGTGGTCCTGATTCTCTGGATGGGCATCCACCCCCGGACCTTCGTGGCCGTGAGCGAAGCCCCCGTGGTGGCCCTGCTTAAGGACGCCAAGGCCCCTGCCATCCGGACCTTCACCCTGAAGCCGGCTGTGCATGAGGCCCCGGCGGCCCACCCGGCACCCGGGGGTCATGCCGAACCTGCCGAGCCCGCCGCCCAAGGGGGTCACCGATGAACCTCACTCCCAGCCAATGGGCGGCCCTGCTGCCGCTGCTCGTGCCGGCCCTGGGGGCCTGCCTGATTCCCCTCATGTCCCTGGACAAGGATCAGGCCACTGCCAAGTGGATCCGCGCCGCCATGTACGGCACGGCGCTCCTAGCCGTGGGCGCCAGCTTCTGGTTCATCACCGAGCTATGGAAGACCGGTGCTCAGCCCAGCTTCTTCCAGATGCGCATGGACCGCCTTGCCCAGTTTACGGGCATCTTCGTCCTGGTGGCTGCCGCCATGACGATCCTGCAGTCCTGGGATCACTTCCACCAGGAGGGCTGGGTCAAGGGTGAGACCCTCTCCCTGCTGCTCTTTGCTGTGGTGGGCATGATTCTGTTCGCCACCACC
>CAITBU010000089.1 GCA_903890595.1 uncultured Holophagaceae bacterium
GAATCCCGAACCAGGCTGTAGCCCGGGTTCGTTTAGGCAGTGGTATTTCTCCCCTTCATCCCCTTCATCCCTGTTTTATAAAAAAGACATTTGGACGGGGATAAATGGGATGAAGGGGATAACGGAAAAAGGCTAAATAAAGCCCTGTTGCCAGCCAACCGTCCTCTGCGCCCCTCTGCTCTCTCATCTTTTCTCTGCGAGAGTTTTTTTCTTCAGAGCTCAGTCCCGCGCCGGCTGCTGGTTGAGGACGCCGCAGGTGCCCGGCAGCCGGAGGTAGAACATCTCCAGGCCCTCGGCGGCCACGGCATCGAGCATGCGGTCGGAGTCTTCCTCCGGGGCCATGAAGGTCACCTGCACCGGCAGGTCACCTGCCAGCTCGATGAAGTGGTCCGCATGGATGAGGCCATGGCGGCCGAACCCGGCGATGGCCCGCACGGCGGATCCGCCGGGCAGGCCCAGCCTGCGCCCCAGCTTGAGGAGCCACTCGTAGATCAGGATCCCGTGATGGGTCCGATCCTCCTGCACGAAGAAAATCAGGTAGGTGCCGTCCATGACGCCCCCCCGGGACGCTCAGCCTTGGGTCAAGGCCTTGAAGGTCCACACCCCAAGCATGGTCATTGCGAGGGATCCCGCCAGATGCAATCCCATATGACCGAAGGCCCAGGCAATCTGGCCTCGGCTGAGGAGGTGCACCGCCTCCGCCGAGAAGGTCGAGAAGGTCGTGAGGCCCCCCAGGAAGCCCGTGATGATGAACAGCCTAGCCTCGGGGGCCAGGCCTGGGTGCTGGGAGAAGAGGGCCACCGCCAGGCCCACCAGGTAGCCCCCCAGCAGGTTCGCCGCCAGGGTGCCCATGGGTACCTCCGGCAGCAGGGGATTCATCAGGGTCCCTAGGCCCCAGCGCAGCCAGGCGCCCAAGGCCGCGCCGATGCCCACCGCTGCGAATGCTGGAAGCCCCATGGCGCTGTGCCCCTCCTCATTCCGGCAAGGCTATCACCGGACCAGCTGCCCCGCCGTCACGAAGCGCACCTGCCCCTTGGTGCGGGGCACCAGCTTTTCCAGGGCCGCCACGGTCTCGGGGTAGATGTGGCCGATGATGAGCACCGAGCCATCCTTCTCCGCCAGCTTGAGGGCCCGCTCCCACTGCTTCTCCATCTCGGGGAAGGCCTTGTCGTCGTCCAGGAAGACCCGCCGCTGGGCGGAGGGGATGCCCTGCTGTACGGCCACCTCGTAGGCCACGCTCTCCTTCTCCGTGCGGCTGTCCACGAAGAACAGCTTGCGGGCCTTGAGCTCCTGCAGGATCCAGCCCATGCGCTCGCGGTCCGGCGTCAGGCGGCTGCCCATGTGGTTGTTCACGCCCACCCGATGGGGGATCTCGTCCATGGCCAGCCGCACCCGGCGACGGATCTCGGACTCGGACAGGTTGTAGAGGATCGCGTTCGGGCCGGGGTCCCGGCCGGGGCCAGGGAAGCCCACGGGCTCCATGGGGAGGTGCAGCATGATCTCCTTGCCCAGCTTGTGGGCAATGTCGGCGCTGGTCTTGGTGTGCTCCAGGTAGGGCAGCACGGCCACGCTGAAGGGCACAGGCAGGCTGCAGAGGCGCGTCACCAGCTCCGGTGCGGCGTAGCCCAGGTCGTCGATGACCACGGCCATCCGGGGCAGCTCAGGCACGGGCTCGGGAGCCTTGGGTCGGGGCGGCTCCTGGGGGGCCTTGGCTTTGGGCTCCGGGGCCTTATTCGGCTTGGGGGCGGGCTCCTCCCGGGGGGCCGGCGAGCTACGGCGGCCACAGCCCTGCTGGCCGAGCAGCAGGCCCGTGAGCAGGCCCAGGCCCAGCACCAGAACCCCCCAGCCAAGGAGGGCCAGGGTGGAAGTATGCTTCCCCCGACCCTTCGCCATCAGGGGTTCGGCTTCTTGGGCAGACCCAGGGGCCCAGCCGGAGTGGCTGTGGGGGCATCATCGTGAGCGGCAACCTTGGCCGGCGCCGGAGCCGGGGCCTGGAGGGCCACCAGCACCTTGGCGAGGGCGTCATCGGTCTCAGCGAGGCGCAGCACCTGGTCGGGGATCACGCCCTGGCGATCAAGCTTTTCGCCACCCAGGCCCAGCCAGCGGCGGGAGACCAGCTCCACGGCTCCGCCCTGCTTCAGCAGGAACCGGGCGCGCTCCACACCGAGCCCCGGAGAGCGCTCACCCAGCACCCGGGTCCCGCCCTTCTTGAGGCAGGCGGCGAGGACTTCGGGGGCGCCCAGGGTTGTGCGACCCAGGAGGACGGCCAGCTTGGCGAAGGGGGTGCCGGTGCCGGAGACCTCCACGATGCGATCGGACTTCCCGGCCTCCTGGAGGGTGCCGAGGGGGCCCTTGGTGCCCAGGAGTCCCGCCAGAGCGGCAGCTTCCTCCATGCTGCCCCGGGCGCAGGTACGCAGATCCAGCACCAGGGTCTGCTTGCGATCGGCGGCGGCCAGGAGCCGACCCACCTCTTCCGCCCGGCCCTTGTTCAGGTCAGGCAGGCTGAGCAGTAGGGCACCCTCGCCCTGCTTCAGGGCCGCCGGTGCGGCCACAGGACGCTGGCGCTGCACCGTGGTCTTGGTCAGGTCGCCGGTGGCGTTGTAGCGGTACAAATCGAGAGAGGACCCTTCTGGCCCACGCAGGCTGCGCTCCAGAGACCAGGCGCTGAGGCGGCCCACGGAGTCGCCGTCCACCTTGCGGATCACGTCCCCGGCCTGGATGCCGGCCTTGGCGGCGGGCCCACCGGGGGTCACAGCCAAGACGGAGGCATAGATGCCGCGCTTCATCACCACCAGACCGACCTCGGCAGGCCCGGGCTCCGGCAGCCGGAGGTCCTCGGGGGGCAGGTAGGCATTGAGGGGGTGGGAGCGCTCCAGCACAGCCTGAACGCCACCGGAGACCACCTTGCTCATGTCCGGCTGATCCACGTAGTTCTGCTGGACCAGGGACAGCACGTCCTGGATGTCCGACAGCCCGGCCAGGGGATCCTGGGGAGCCGCCTTGGCGCCAGCCTTGGGCTGCGGCTTGGCGACGCTCCCCTGCTGGAGCACCGGCAGCGTGAAGGCGGCCACCAGGGGCAGCGAGAGAACCGAGAGCCAGGTGCGGGCATGCATGGGTCCAGTGTAGTGGGAAAGAAGCTGTCAGCTGTCAGCTATCAGCTGTCGGCTAGAGCCCCGGCCCGGGCAGTGTGCCCAAACCATCACGGCCAAGGTTTGGCTGATAGCCGACAGCTAGGCTTTCAGCTCCAGCGTCGCCTTCGCCAGCTCATCCTGGGTCTGCAGCACCTTCAGGTTGGCTTGGTACATGAAGGCATAGCCCAGGCCGGACACGGCCTCTGTGGCGGGATCGACGTTGGAGGCACCGGGGCCGGCGGATGTCGGGTCTGTGCTGACCCCCGACACCCGCACCCCCCCCGAGGCTTCAGCCACCAGCTCGGCCCGCTTGGCCTTGAATCCGGCCGTCTGCTGGTTGGCCACGTTATCGGCCTGCAGAGCCAGTCCCGCGCTGGCAGCGCGAAGACCAGAAACCGCCATGCCGAAACCGTCCATGCGCGGTCTATCGGCAGGGAATCATGCCGACTTTAACCTTTTCTGAACCAGTCGCTGCCTGACTGAAAGCCCTTTTGCTTGGCGGCCATCTGGGCGTGGCGGGCCAGGGCCAGGTCGATGAGGCGGGTCAGCAGCTCGGCGTAGGGCACCCCGCTGGCGGCCATCATCTTGGGATACATCGAGATGCTGGTGAAGCCGGGGATGAAGTTCAGCTCATTGAGAAACACTCGACCTGTGCCGCGCTCCAGGAACAGGTCCACCCGGGCCATGCCGTAGCCGTCCGAGGCGGCAAAAGCCTCCGCCGCCAGGCGCCGCATCCGGTCCGCGAGGGCCGCCGGCAGGTCGGCGGGAATCTCCGTGCGACTGCGGCCGTGGAGGTACTTGTCTTCGAAGGTGTAGAACTCGTCAGCCACGATCACTTCACCCGCCACGGACACCAGAGGCTCGTCGCCGCCCAGCACCGCCACTTCGATCTCGCGCACCGTGAGGCCCTGCTCCACCAGCACCCGGCGGTCGAAGGTGAAGGCCCGATCCAGGGCGTCCGGCAGGTCCTCAGCGCGCTTGACCTTCTCCACGCCGATGCTGCTGCCCAGGTTGGCGGGCTTCACGAAGAGGGGCAGGCCCAGGCGGGCGCAGGCGGCCAGACAGTTGGCCCGCTCCCGCTGCCAGCGCTCCTCGGTGAGACCCTCGTAGGGCACCACCGGCAGACCGTGGGACTCCCACAGGCGCTTGGTGATCCACTTGTCCATGCCCGCCGCCATGGCCAGCAGGCCCGCACCGGTGTAGGGGCGGTGGAGCAGCTCCAGGTAGCCCTGGATCTGGCCGTCCTCGCCGCCGGCCCCGTGCAGGGCGTTGAAGAACAGGTCCGGCAGGGGCGCATCCTCGGCACCCCGCTCCAGGGGCAGGAAGGGATGGGCGCTGCGCTCCGGCAGCTCCCCCGCCTCGAGGCGGGCGAAGGGATCCCCCAGCACGGCCCACACACCGTTGCGGGCGATGCCCATGGGGCGCACCTGGAAGCGGGCAGGGTCCAGGTGCTCCGCGATGGCCCGGGCTGTGACGATGGAGACTTCGTGCTCGGGGGATTCCCCGCCGAAGAGAAGGCCGACGCTCCGGGTCTGGTTCATGCGATCACTGTATCCCAACCAGCCCCACAGGCACACTCTGCCCCCGGCCCCTGGGCCGATGCGCTAGGCTAGGGCCAACCCATCGGAGCATCCGTGCGCTCGGCCATCTACCCAGGCTCTTTCGATCCCGTCACCCTCGGTCACTGGGATCTCATCAAGCGCGCCGCCAAGCTCGTGGACCGTCTGGTGGTGGCGGTACTCCACAACCCGTCCAAGTCCGCGGCCTTCTCCGTGGAGGAGCGGGTGGCCATGCTGGAGGAGCTCACCGCCGCCCTGCCCCGGGTGGAGGTCACCTCCTTCAACGGCCTGCTGGTGGACTTCGCCAAGGTCCAGGAGGCCCAGGTCATCGTGCGGGGCGTGCGGGCCTTCAGCGACTTCGAGTACGAGTTTCAGATGGCCCTGATGAATCGCAAGCTGGCGCCTGATCTGGAGACGGTGTTCCTCATGCCCAAGGAGAACTACAGCGCCGTGAGCAGCCGGCTGGTGCGGGAGATCGGTTCCATGGGCGGCAACCTGTCCGACCTGGTGCCCGAGATCCTGCGGACCCGCATTGCGGATCGTCTGCGGCGGTAGCTCCCTCAGGCGGGGGTCTCGAGGCCGGGCGCTGCCCCGGTGTCCGTCCGGCCCCGCAGGTGTTGAGCCAAGCGGGCCCGCAGCCGTCGGCGCTGGGCCCGATCCAGGTGCCGGTACCCCCGGATCAGGCCCCGGCAGGACGAGGTTCCGCAGCGGCAGGGGAAGGGCTCGGCCATGTCGTACTCGGTGGTGTCGTAGTCAAAGGTGACTTCTTCCCAGGGCTGGATCCGGCGGCGGGCAATGAGGTCCTGGCCCCGCAGGGTCGCATTGGGATTGCAGCTGTGGTTGAGGAAGCGCCAGAAGTAGCGGTCCAGAACCAGCTCCAGCCCGGCCTCCGGCGGCACCTCCAGGTGCAGGCCAGCCGCCACCTGGACGGTGTAGCGGGTGGGCTGGCTGCGGAGGTCACCCTCGAGACGCAGGACCCGCTGCCCCCGGCGGATGGGGGCTGTGGCCAGGACGTGGTAGTTGCCATGGATGCGGGCTACGGCAGCCAGGGCTGAGGCGGCAGGCTCAAGCTTCAGGACGGACATGGGGGCCTCTGGCGACGGGGGGGTCTGGTGTATGGACCGAGCAACGTTGGCCAAGGTTGAACCTGGACGGGCTCAGCTGATCTCCGCCAGCTTCAGGCGGGTCTGCTCCCGCTTCAGCCAGTCGGACTGGGCATCGCTGAGGCCGTGGGCCAGGGTACGGTCAGCGGCCTCGCGGCAGCGCAGGAGCAGGGACCGGTCCCGCACCAGATCCGCTACCTGGAAGCGCGGCAGGCCCGCCTGCTTGACCCCGAAGAACTCGCCGGGGCCGCGCAGCTCCAGGTCGCGCTGGGCGATGCGGAAGCCGTCCTGGGTCTCCACCAGGGTGTGCAGGCGCTCGGTCTCAGAGCCGCTGAGCATGAGGAAGTGGCTGGCCCGGGTGCCCCGCCCCACCCGGCCCCGCAGCTGATGGAGCTGGCTGAGGCCGAAGCGCTCGGCGTGGTCCACCACCATCACCGTGGCATTGGGCACATCCACCCCCACCTCGATCACCGTGGTGGCCAGCAGGATGCCGGCCTCGCCCCGCACAAAGCGGCCCATGCGGGCGGCCATCTCGTCGGCCTTGAGCCGGCCATGGACGACCTCCAGCCCAACGTCCGGGAAGATGGCCCGCAGCAGGGCCTCCATGGCCTGGATGTCCCGCAGCGGCACCTTGCCTTCGTCCGAGGGGTCGATGCTGGGGCTCACCACGAAGGCCTGGTGGCCCTGGGCCAGCTCCCCCCGCATGCGCTCCCAGGCCCGCTCGGCGAGCTCGGGCTTGTGCAGCCGGGTGGTGATGGGCTGGCGGCCCGGGGGCAGCTCGTCCAGGACGCTCTGGTCCAGGTCCCCGAACACCGCCAGGGCCAGGGAGCGCGGGATGGGCGTGGCGCTCATGACCAGCCAGTGGGGGTCCCCGCCCTTCTCCTTGAGGGCCTCCCGCTGCTTGACGCCGAACCGGTGCTGCTCGTCCACCACCACCAGCTGCAGCTGCTGGAAAGTGACTGCCTCCTGAAACAGGGCGTGGGTCCCCACCACGTAGCGGGCTTCCCCGCTCGCAATGCGGGCCAGGGCCGCCCGCTTCTCGGCGGCCTTCATGCCGCCCAGCAGCAGCTGCAGCGCATCACCCTCCTTGCCCAGGATGCGCCGGAAGCTCTCCGCATGTTGGCGGGCCAGGACCTCCGTCGGTGCCAGCAGGGCCCCCTGGCCACCGGTCTCGGCCACCATGGCCATGGAGAGCAGTGCCACCAGGGTCTTGCCGCTGCCCACATCGCCCTGGAGGAGACGGTTCATCACCCGGCCTGAGGTGAGGTCCTGGACGATCTCGCGGAAGGCCTTGCGCTGGGCGCCCGTGAGGCGGAAGGGCAGGAAGCTGTGGAGGCGCTCCCGCAGCTCCGCCGAGGTGGTCACCACCCGCCCCTTGCGTCGCATCCGACCTGCCCGCCGCATGGCCACTCCCAGAGCGAAGGCAAACAGCTCCTCGGAGGCCAGGCGGTGGTGAGCAGGCGTGCGGCCCTCCTCCAAGGCCAGGGCGTCACTGTCGTCCGGGGGGTCGTGCAACAAGCGCAGGGCGCTGAGGGCATCCGGGAGATCCTTGGCCAGCTCGATGGGCAGCCAGTCCTCCGGTGGATGGGCGCGCCCCAGGGCCTCGGCCACCAGGGCCTGGCGGGCCCGACCCGGCAGGGGGCCCATGCGCCGGTAGAGGGGGAGGAAGCGGCGGACCCAGCCGGTGTCACCGGCGGCGTCCATCACCTCGAACTGGGGGGACCGCAGCTCCAGTCCGTGGCGGCCCACGGAGAGCGCCCCGAAGACCAGCAGACGATCCCCCACCTTGAGGGTGCGCCCCAGGTAGGGCTGGTTGAACCAGATGAGGCGGAGGGACCCCGTGCCGTCCTCCAGCAGGGCCTCCGTAAGGGTCATGTGCTGCACCCGGGTGGTGCTCTGCCGCACGTCCTGGAGGGTGCCGAGGACGGTGACGATGCCCGGATCGGCGGGCTCCATCCCCCGCAGGGCCAGGCTGCCCAGGGACCGCAGGCTGCCCCGGTCCACGTAGCGGTAGGGCAGGCTCCAGAGCAGGTCGCGGAGGCTCTCGATGCCCGCCTCCTGCAGGGCCGCAGCCCGGGCGGGCCCCAAGCCACGGAGGACCGTGACCTTCGAGACCAGCGGAAGGGGAGCCAGGGACATGCCTCAGCCTAGATCGCCGGAGCCCGGACCGGAACACCTGGCTAGCCGGGGGCCTCAGAAAGAATGAACAGAAACGCAAAGGACTGCGGAGGAGCGCTGGGACAAGACTCTGTTTGTTCAGGTTATTGTCTAGGTTTACATCTATACAATTATTTATATTATTGAATTTATAAAATTTTTCCGAAGGATATTGGGTGCCCTGGGACTGGCCCCGGGCTATGCCCATGGAGCAGCCATGCCGGTCCTTCCAGTTTCGGTTCCGGCCCAGGTGGTGTCTGCCCCCGTTCTGCCACCGCCCGCCGGTCTATACCTGGCGCCGCCGCTGGCCTCTCAACCCAGCCCAGCCCCCTCTTGGAACCACACCGATACAGCCCTGGAGGCGGTCTTCTGGACCACCTTTGCTGTGGACTGGTTGCAGACCCTGGAGGTGGCCCGCCACCCGCAGTGGTGCATCTCCATCCCCTACTCCCAGGAGCTGACCTCGAGCGGCTGCGTGGTGACCAGGCCAGCCCAGGTGGTCCATCCCGAGCGCTATACCGAACACAACCCCCTGCTGGGCCGCCACCCCAGCGCCCGCAAAGTAAATGCCTACTTCCTGGCCACGGGCCTGACCTACTACGTGGTCACCCGGAAGCTCTCCACACGCTGGCGCCGGGGGGTCACCCTGACGGCCATCACCCTGGAGGTCCTCGCCGTGAATGGCAACATCCAGGCTGGTATTCGTATCCGATAGGTGGTCCTCAGACGTGGCTGGCGCAGCGGGCCATGGCTTTGACGAGGGCCTGCTCCAGGTCGGCCCAGAGGTCGTCGGGGCTCTCGAGGCCCACAGAGAGGCGCAGGA
>CAITBU010000090.1 GCA_903890595.1 uncultured Holophagaceae bacterium
CTGTTGACTAAAAGTTCATCCAGAGGTCCCTTGTGCCGATGGAAAGGGGTCAGGCCAGTTCAACCGGGGCACCATGTCAGAGCGCATTGAGCCATTCCGTGATGCCGACCCCCAGGGATGGCATCCCGTGCTGGAGGCCCTTCCCCAGGGCGTCCTCCTCACTGATGCGCAGGGGCGCTTTGTCATGGGGAACACCGCTGCCCTGGAGCTGCTGGGGCTGGACCTCCCCACCCTTCGGACCCTGGACCTGCATGGGCACTGCTGCCACCTCCTGGCCGAGGACCGGTCCCTGTTGCCGCCGGAGTCCTTCGCGGGCTTGAGGGCCTTCCGGGACCAGGTGGCGGTACCCCCCGAGCGCATCGGGCTGGGCTGGGAGGATGGCAGGGTGGTCTGGGTGTCCGTGTCGGCCACGCCTGTGGACGGCGGTGGGGTCCTCATCAACCTGGAGGACCGCACGACCACCCACCTGGCCCGCACCATCCTGGCCGCCCGGGCCCGGATCGGAGAGCTGGCCGAAGGAGCCACCCTGGAGCAGGTCCTGCGGGGCACCCTGGACGAGGCCGAGCAGCTGACGGGCAGCTGCATCGGGTTCTATCACTTTGTGGCTGCGGACCAGCAGATGCTGACACTGCAGGCCTGGAGCACCCGCACGGCCAAGGAGTTCTGCCGCGCCGAGGGCCATGGTCTGCACTACCCCGTGCACCAGGCCGGCGTCTGGGCGGATGCCCTCCGGGGTGGGCAGCCATCTGTGCACAACGACTACCCGAGCCTGCCTCACCGCAAGGGCCTGCCCGAGGGGCATGCGGTGGTGCTGCGAGAGCTCGTGGTACCTGTGCTGCGCGGAGGGAAGATCGTGGCCCTCCTGGGGGTGGGCAACAAGGCCTTCCCCTATGGCCCCAAGGATGTGGAGACCGTCCAGGGGCTGGCGGATCTGGCCTGGGAAGTGGCCGAGAAGAAGCGCACCGAGGAGGCCCTGCGGGCGAGCCGGGCGTTGCTGGGTTCCGTGCTGGACTCCCTCCAGGCCCACGTCGCGGTGCTGGATGCCAAGGGGGAGATCATCGCCGTCAACGAACCCTGGCTCCGCTTTGCCCGGGAGAACGGCATCCGGGAGCCGCAGGGCAGCGTGGTGGGCGTGAACTACCTGGAGAAGCTGGCGCCGGCAGAGGCCGCCGGCGACGCCGGGGTCACGGCCATCCGGCAGGGACTGCTGGCGGTTCTGGAGGGACGGTCCCGGGCTCACGAGGCGGAGTATCCCTGCCACGGGCCAGCGGGGGAGCGCTGGTTCCACATGACGGCGGTGCCGCTGTCCGGTGCGTCCGGCGGGATTGTCGTCGCCCACGAGAACATCACGCAGCGGAAAACGGCGGAGCTGGCCCTGGCGCTGAGCGAGGCCCGCCTGCGGAGCATGCTTCGGACCGCCATGGACGCCGTCTGGCTCGTGGGGACCGATGGCAGCATTCTGGAAGTAAACGAGGCCGCCTGCCAGATGTTGGGTCACTCCCGAGAGGAGCTGATCGGCAAGTCTGTTCCGGAGGTGGAGGCGGAGGAGCGGCCGGAGGACACCGCCAAGCGCATCCGGAGGGTGATCGAGCTGGGCTTCGATGTCTTCCAGTCCACCCACCGCCGCAAGGACGGCAGCACCTTCCCGGTGGAGGTCTCCACCACCTTCCTGCGGGACACGGGGCAGCTGGTGGCCTATGTGCGTGACATCACCGGTCGGGTCGCTGCCGAGGCCGCCCTCCGGGAGAGCGAGGGCCGCTTCCGGGCCCTGGTGGAGCAGGCTGGCGATGGGTTCGAGCTGGTGGACGCCCAGGGCCGACTGGTGGATGTGAACCAGGCCACCTGCCAGGCGCTGGGCTACACCCGGGAGGAGCTGCTGGCGATGAACCTCTGGGGCATCGACCCCCTGGTCTCGCCCGAGGCCTTTGGGGACGGCTTCCGGCTGCTGCAGGAGGGACCCCTCACCCTGGAGAGCCAGCACCAGCGCAAGGATGGATCCATCTTCCCCGTGGAGATCCGCCTCTCGAGCATCACTCTCCAGGGGGAGCCCTACGCCTTTGTCATTGCCCGGGACATCTCCGAGCGGAAGCGCCTGGAGGCCGAGCGGCGGGACCTGGAAACCCAGTTCCAGCGGGCTCAGAAGATGGATAGTCTGGGCAGCCTGGCCGGGGGTGTGGCCCACGACATGAACAATGTCCTGGCGGCCATCATGGCCCTGTCCTCGATCCACGAGACCCAGGCACCACCGGGGTCCCCCCTGCGGCGCAGCATGGAGACCGTCTCCAAGGCCTGCCAGCGGGGTCGCAGCCTGGTGCAGGGCCTCCTGGGCTTTGCCCGCCAGGGCCTGGCGGAGGAGAAGGCGCTCAACCTCAACGAATTGGTTCGAGATCAGAAGGATCTCCTGGAGCACAGCACCTTCCACCAGGTGACCCTGGACCTGGATCTGGCACCGGACCTGAGCCTGGTGAAGGGGGATGCCACGGCCCTCAGCCACGCCCTCATGAACCTGTGCGTCAATGCCGTGGAAGCCATGCCAGCCGGTGGGACTCTGAGCCTCCGCACCCGGAACCGGCCCCCCGGGAGCGTGATCCTGGAGGTCCAGGATACCGGTGCGGGCATGCCCCCGGAGGTGCTGGCCAAAGCCACGGATCCCTTCTTTACCACCAAGGCTCAGGGCAAGGGCACCGGCCTGGGTCTGGCCATCGTCTACGGCACGGCCAAGTCCCATCGGGGTCACTTCGAGCTGCACAGCGAAGTGGGCAAGGGCACCTTGGCCACCCTGCAGCTGCCGGCGGTGGCGCCGGAAGCCCCACTGGCGCCTGAGGCCGAGGCCAGGGTTCCTGGCCTGCGGGCCCTGCGCGTGCTGGTGGTGGACGACGACGAGATGCTGCGGGAGACCCTGGCCAGCCTGCTGGAGGTGCTGGGCCATGCCCAGATCACCCTGGGCAGCGGTGAGGAGGCCCTGCAGCTGCTGGAAGAGGGCCAGCCCATCGACCTGGTGATCCTGGATCTGAACATGCCGGGTCTGGGTGGCGCCGCTACCCTACCGCTCCTGCGGGCTCTCCGTCCGAACCTGCCCGTGATCCTGGCCACGGGTCGGGCCGATCAGCAGGCCCTGGATCTGGTAGAGGGGATCGTCCGGGTGAGCATCCTGGCCAAGCCCTTCAGCCTCCAGGAGCTCAAGACCCACCTGGCTAAGCTCTTCGGCACTGTCCACTGAGCCTCACCTCAGCGGGACAGGGCCTGGAAGCGGACATGCAGCCCCAGCCCGAGGGTGGCGGTATCCAGGCCCCCGCGGGGCCCACGAACCCTGCCGGCCGTGGCCTCCAGGCCTAATCCCTGCGGAAGGGCGAGGCGCCAACCCGCCCGGAAGGAGGTGAGCCGACCCCCGCCGGTGGCCAGCCCGCCGCCGCCGCCAGCGCCCAGGGCAACCTCGGCGAAGAGCCGCTGCCCGGCCAGGGCGGGGGTCTCGAAGCCCACGCCGGCCAGTCCGGTGGAGTAGCCCCCGGCGCCGCCCCCGGTGCCGCTGCCGGCCTCTCCAGTGAGATAGAAGCCACGGCTCAGCTGCCGGTCCGCCCTCAGGGTCATCATCTGGACAGCGCCGGTTGCTCCGTTGGTGCGCCGGGCTTGGCGGTACACGAGGACGCCCGAGCCGGCTCGCCAGCGGTCGAGGTCGAAGGTGACCAGGGCTTCCCCGCCCTCCCAGGGGCGTGGGGTGGCGAAGCGGTGGGACAGCCGGAGGGCCGCCGTGCGGCCGGTGAAGGCCCCGCCCGGGGCTCGGAGAAAGCCCAGTCCGGCAGCGCCGCGCCAAGCGCCGCTGCCCAGGGTCAGAGCACCTTCTCCGGCGACCAGGAAGCCGCCGCCGGTGTCGAGGTCGCCGCCCCCGCCCAGCCCAGCCCCCAAGCGGGCCTCCAGGCCCACGGGTCCAACCAGGGAAACCCTCATGCCCACCCCCCCCAGGGCTTGGGCATAGCCAGCGCTGGTGCCACCGATGGCCCCGTCGGCTACCAGGTAGGTGAACCAGGGCCCACTCAGGTCCCGGGTCGAGGCGAGGCCCGCCAAGCTCAAGGGCGTCTGCATCCCGCCGCTGCGGGAGCGGGAAGCCGGGGTGGGGTCTACCCGAATGAATTCGGGCTCCAGGCTGCGGCCACCCCAGCGCACGGAGCCTTCAAAGGACTGCCGTACCGCCCCCTCCGGCAGCCAAAGGCGCTGCGAGGTGAAGGCCAGGGTGAGGGCAAGCTGCGTGCTGTCGATGCCGCCATTGGGGAAGTACACCCGGCTCAGCTCCAGGCCCAGGCGGGCTGGGCCCAGCAGGACCGCCGCCCCCAGGTGGGGACGCAGCATCAGTCCACCGCCTTGGGGGGCCGAGGCACCGCCGCCGCCGCCTACAAAGACGCCACCATCCAGTTCCAGGGGCAGGGTCGGGAAGGGCCGCCCCCGTCCGCCCCCCTCCAGGCCGAAGGTGAAGAAGCCGCCCCGCTGGCCCCAGGCGGCCCCGTAGAGGCCGGGGCCGAGGTACCAGGGGCCGAAGGAGGCTGTGCCGGAGAGCCCAATCAGGCCCAGGGCTTCGTTCTGGGGCAGCCGCAGGGTCTCGGCGCGCAGGGTGGTGCGTAGCGGCAGCTCCTCAGGCAGACCACCTGCCAGCAGCAGGGTGGAGGCGGTGCTGAGGAGCAGTCGTCTCACGAGCCTTCTCGGAAGGTGACCTTGTTGACCTCGGCGAGGGTGGTGATGCCCAGCCGGACCTTCTCGAGGGCGCTGTCCCGGAGGAACTGCATGCCGCCGCGGCGGCAGGCGGCCTTGAGCTCGCGCACCGGGGCCCGCTGGATGAGCAGCTCGCGGAGCTCATCGTTGAGGCCCATGAACTCGATGATGGCCTGGCGGCCACGGAAGCCCGTGCCGTGGCAGTCCACGCAGCCCACCCGGTCAAAGAGGAGGGCACTGTCAGCCCAGGCGGCGTCCACGCCGTTCTCTTCCAGTTCCTGGGGGGAGGGGCGCTGGGCCGGGCGCTTGCACTTGGGGCAGAGCACACGGACCAGGCGCTGGGCCAGGATGCAGTTCAGGGAGGACACGAAGTTGTAGACCTCGACGCCCATGTGCTGGAAGCGGCCCAGCACATCCAGCACGTTGTTGGCGTGGACCGTCGTGAACACCAGGTGCCCCGTGAGGGCCGACTGGATGGCGATCTGGGCGGTCTCGGGGTCGCGGATCTCACCCACCAGGATCTTGTCGGGGTCGTGGCGGAGGATGGAGCGCAGGCCCAGGGCGAAGGTGAGGCCCTTCTTTTCGTTTACCGGGATCTGGGTGACGCCCTCCAGCTGGTACTCCACCGGGTCCTCGATGGTGATGATCTTGTCCTCGGGGGACTTGATCTCGCTGAGCACCGCATACAGGGTGGTGGTCTTGCCGGAACCCGTGGGTCCGGTCACCAGGAACATGCCGTAGGGCTCGCGAGAGAAGCGCCGCACCCGCTTGAGCTCGTGCTCGGAGAAGCCAAGGATCTCGAGGGTCAGGGACTGGAACTCCTCGGTGAGGTTCTCCTTGTCCAGGATACGGATCACCGCGTCCTCGCCGTGGATGGTGGGCATGATGCTCACGCGGAAGTCGATGGCCCGGCCCCGCACCTTGAGCTTGAAGCGGCCGTCCTGGGGCTTCCGCTTCTCGGCGATGTCCAGCTCGGACATGACCTTGATGCGGCTGATGATGGGGGAGGCGAAGCGCCGGTCAATGGGGTCAGCGGCGGAGTAGAGGCTGCCGTCGATGCGGTACTTGATCTGGAAGCCCGAGGCCAGGGTCTCCAGGTGGATGTCCGAGGCTCGCCGCTGCAGGGCGTTGAAGATGGTGGTGTCCACCAGGCGGACGATGGGGGCCTCATCCTTGTCCGTGAGGCGCTCCAGGTCCAGGACGTCGTCATCCCAGTCCTCCTCGTTGAGCACCTGGACCTTGAGGGCCTCGCCGGCCTCGTCCATGACCTTCTGGCCGCTCTCGGACTTCTTCAGGACTTCCTGAATCTGGGCCTGGGGGGCCCAGTAGAAGCGGAGGGGGCGCCGGAGGCGCATGCGGAGCATGTCCTGGGTGGGAATGTCCAGGGGGTCGGCCATGGCCAGCCACAGCACACCCTCGCGTTCCTGCACGGGAACAAAGTGATGCTTCAGCATCAAATCGAGGGGAAGGGCCTGGAAGAGCGCAAAATCCACGGGCTCGCGAGTCAGATCAAGGGTC
>CAITBU010000091.1 GCA_903890595.1 uncultured Holophagaceae bacterium
GCCCGCTTCGAAGGCCCCTGCCAGCGTTCCCGTGCTTCCCCAGGCACCTCAGGTTGAATTGCGAAGCGCCGCAGCCACGGCCCCCGCTGGCCCTGAGGCCCCGGTGAGCACCGACCACAACCTCGCACCCACCGCGCCCTCCTCGGCACCCGCTGCGCTGCCGCTGCCTGCGGGCACCGCCAGCCTGGCTCCGGCTCAGAGCGCGGATCCGGCACCTCTGCTGAAGGCCGTTCCAGCCCATGTCCTCGCTCCAGCCCTGGCCGGCCCTGGCGACCCCTCGACCCACCAACCAGCCGTGGTCACGGCTGAGCCCGCCCTTCGTGCTGCTGCAGCAGCGGCCAGCGAGGAGCCGGTCGCGGCATCGAAGGCCACGGACGGAGCAGCCCTCCACGGGACCCCGCGGGCACCCCTTCCTTCGCCGGGGTGGACCTCAGCGCCGATGACACCTGCTGCCCAGGAAGCCCCGAGTGTGCAGCCCGGCAGACCCCTGCAGGGCGCCCCAACCGAAGTGGAACCCGGGAACCCCAAGGCCACCAAGCTTGGCCCCTCAGCTCCCGCGCGGGCGCAGGATGGCTCTCCCCTCGCAGCCCTGGCCGCCACTCACCCAGTGGCCCAAGCCGCCGCCCCTGCGGCCCAGACAGCACCGGCTTCTGCGGCACCCCCTTCCGCGCCCGCCCTGCAGGTGGAAGGTGGCCTGAAGTGGATGTTGAAGGGTGGCGCCCAGGAGGCGCAGCTGCAGCTCCATCCGGACTCCCTCGGCCAGGTGACCATCCATTTGAAGGTGGAAGGCGGCGAGGTGCACGTTCGCCTCTGGGTCACGGACCCCACGTCCATGCAGGCCGTGCGGGATGGGCAGGAGCACCTGGGCGTTGCACTCAGGGAGCAGGGCCTCCAGCTGGGCAGTTTTGATCTCCAGCAGGGCCATCGCCCCCACCAGGAAGCCCCAGTCGCCCCCGTGGTGCGCGAACACCACCTGCCGGAGCGCCTCAGCACCCGGCAAGAAGCACCGACAGTCGCCCGCCCAGCCATCCTAAACCCGCACCACGTCGAGCTCTACGCCTGATCGGCACGCTTCCTGTATTACCCATGCCTTAGGAGGTCCCCATGGAGACCGGAATGATCACCTCGGCGATGACGGCCAGTTCGTCCGCCAGCACCACCGCCACCGCCAAGAACTCCTTGGACAAGGACAGCTTCCTCAAGCTGCTCGTGGCTCAGCTGAAGAACCAGGACCCGACCTCCGATAGCAGCCAGGATCCGAACCAGATGGTCCAGCAGATGACCAGCTTCTCCAGCCTCGAGCAGGCGCAGCAGACCAACACGCTGCTCCAGGGGCTGCAGACCCAGAACCTGGGACTCTTCCAGGCCCAGGCCGCCTCGATGGTGGGTAAGACCGTGGAAGTGGACGGGACCGGCTTCAACCTGCAGTCCGGCAAGGCCTCCATGAACATCTACCTCAACTCCCCGGCGAACGTAACCTTCACCGTGAAAGACGCCAGCGGCAAGGTCGTGGCAACGATCCCTCGCGGCGAGGTGGCGGCCGGCAAGTCAGTGGTTGGCTGGGACGGCAAGGATCTCAACGGCAACCAGCTGCCCGATGGCGCCTACTCGGTAAGCGTCACGGCCACGGGGCCCAACGGCACGGCCGTGCCCTTCCAGACGAGCCTGATCATGAAGGTCGACTCGGTGGCCTTCTCCAGCGGCGGCACCATCTCGCTCACCTCGGGTACCAGCACCTTCCTCATGTCCAAGATCCTCGGCATCGTCGCCTGATTCCAACCCCAGCCCAACCAAGGAGCCCCAATGAGCCTCTACTCCGCCTTCTACTCCGGCCTCTCCGGCCTCGCCACGAACTCCAATGCCCTGAATGTCATCGGCAACAACCTGTCGAACATCAACACCGTCGGCTTCAAGGGCTCGGACATGACCTTCCGGGACATCTTCAGCACCGCCGGTGCCTCCTCCACCCAGGGCAACGGCAACCCCATCCAGTTTGGCCTGGGCGTGCAGATGAACTCCGTTAACCAGAACTTCTCCCAGTCCTCCTTCCAGTCCACGGGCAACGCCCTGGACATGGCCATCCAGGGCAACGGCTTCTTCACCCTGCAGACGGCCGCCGGCACCCAGGTGTTCAGCCGCGCGGGCAACTTCACCCGCAACAGCGATGGCTACCTCGTGGCCAGTGATGGAGCCAATGTCATGGGCTGGAACCGCACTGTTGCGAACGGTGTCGGCAGCGTCATCACCACCGGCGCGGCAGTGCCCATCCAGGTCTCCGCCGCCACCGCCGGGGCCCAGGCCACCGCCAACGTCGGCCTGAACGTCAACCTGAACGCCTCGGCTGCCCGCCTCAGCACCTACTCCTCGCCGGTGCAGGTCTACGACAGCCTGGGCCAGGTCCAGAACATGGTCATCGACTACACCAAGTCCGCCGATGCCCAGTCGCCCACCACTAGCCTTGGATTCTCCGGCGTCAACCTGGATGCCTCCCTCTACACCGGCGTTGCCGATCTCACCCAGAGCGCCAGCGTCTTCGACAGCCAGGGCGTGGCCCACCCCCTGACCATCACCTACCACAAGACTGCAGGCCAGCCCTATGTGGCTGCCAGCGGTGCCACCCCGGCCCAATCCTTCGTGGCGGACAGCTGGACCTACAACATCACCGATTCCACACCTGGTGCCCCGGCTTCGGTGGGTGGCGGCACCATTGACTGGAGCACGGGCTCACCCGTCGTGTCCCCCACCAGTCCCCTGGTGGTCACCACCTCCACCGGCATCACCAACACCATCGCCTTCTCCCCCTCGAACTTCACCAATACCCTGGCAGCGAGCGATGCCGGCACGGTGGCCCAGGTCGGCGGCAACCCCACCGGCAACCTCACCTGGACCTACACGGTCCGGGATGCGGCCCTCAACCCTGATGGTTCCAAGCGGGCCGTCGTCTACACGGGCATCATGGGCTTCGATGCCAGTGGCAACCTCAGCCAGATGGGCGTTCCCGGGACCCCCATCAACAATCCGAGCGCCGCCAACAACCCCTCCATCACCATTCCCTGGCTGAGCGGCACTTCCAACACCATCACCCTAGACATCATGGGTAGCAACGGGACGTCGAACTTCACCGGCCTCAGCTCGGCCAATGCGACCATCAGCAGCACCCAGGATGGCTACCCCGCCGGCACCCTGCAGAGCATGACCGTGGACCAGGATGGCATCATCAGTGGCACCTTCACCAATGGCCAGATCCTCAACCTGGCGCAGCTGGCCCTCTCCTCCTTCACCAACACCAACGGCCTGCAGCAGGCCGGCAACAACCACTGGAGCCAGACCCTGGCCTCCGGTGCGCCGACCATCGGTGTGGCCAATGCGGCCGGCCGCGGGGGCATCCTCGGCTCCAACCTCGAGCTGTCCAACGTGGATGTCGCCAGCGAGTTCACCAAGCTCATCGTCAGCCAGCGCGGCTACCAGGCCAACGCCAAGATCGTCACCACCACCGACGAGCTGCTCCAGGTGACCCTGAACCTCAAGCAGTAAGCCAGTCCCAGCCTGTGAGCGCGGCCCCTCGGGGCCGCGCTTTTTGGTTCCCGGACCGGCGGGCGAGTAGACTTGGGGCTTTCACCGAGGCCCCATGTCCGGACACGAAAGCCTGCCCCTCGCCCCGCGCCGCATGACCCGCCGCATCATGGTGGGCCCGGTGCCCGTGGGCGGGGACGCACCCATCACCGTCCAGAGCATGACCAAGACCGACAGCCGGGATGTGGAAGCCACCGTCAAGCAGATCTACGCCTATGCCAATGCCGGCTGCGAGATCGTGCGGGTGAGCGTGCCCACCACCAAGGCCGGCGAGGTCTTCCACGAGATCTGCGACCGCAGCCCCATCCCCGTGGTGGCCGACATCCACTTCGACTACCGTCTGGCCCTGGTGGCCGCTGACGGCGGCGCGGCCTGCCTGCGCATCAATCCGGGCAACATCGGCGGCCAGGACCGCGTGCGGGCGGTGGTAGAGAAGGCCGGCGCCAAGGGCATCCCCATCCGCATCGGCGTCAACGGCGGCAGCCTCGAGAAGGACCTGCTGGAGAAGTTCGGTTCGGCGACGCCCGAGGCCATGGTGGAGAGCGCCCTGCGCCACATCGACGTGCTGGAGCGCGAGGGCTTCCACGACATCAAGATCAGCCTCAAGGCCAGCGATGTGGTGCGCACGGTGCAGGCCTACCGCCTGCTGGCCAAGCAGGTGGACTACCCCTTCCACCTGGGCATCACCGAGGCGGGCACCCCCTTCGGTGGCACCATCCGCTCCAGTGCCGGCATGGGCATCCTGCTGGCCGAGGGCCTGGGGGACACCATCCGGGTCTCCCTCACCGGCGAGGGCGAGGACGAGTGCCGCGTGGGCCATGAGCTGCTGCGCTCCCTGGCCCTGCGCACCGGCGGCTTCCGCATGGTGAGCTGCCCCAGCTGCGGCCGGGTGCAGATCGACCTCAACCGCGTGGCGAACGAGATCGAGGAAGGCCTCAAGCTGATCAACCACGAGAACATCACCTACGCCGTCATGGGCTGTGTGGTGAACGGCCCTGGCGAGGCCCGGGATGCCGACCTCGGCGTGGCCGGCGGCGCCGGGGAAGGCCTCATCTACCGCAAGGGCGAGCTGATCCGCCGGGTGAAGGAGGAGGACCTGGTTCCCGCCTTCCTGGAAGAGGCCCGCAAGGTGAAGGCCGAGGCCGATGCCGCTGCGGGGGCCTAGGGTGCTCCCCTGGCTGGTGGCTCACCCCCTGGCTGCGGGAGCCCTGTTGCTGGTCCTGGAGGCCCTCCTGCCGGCGCGGTTTCAGCCCACGGCCTGGGTCTGCCGGGGGGCCATTCGCGTCTACCAGGCCGTGCTGTCCGAGCACCTGCCCACCCAATGCAAGTTCACCCCCACCTGCAGCCACTACGGCCTGGGCTGCATCCAGCGCCACGGCACCCTCCGGGGGGGCCTGCTCACCACCTGGCGCCTCCTCCGCTGCTCCCCCCTCACGGACGGTGGCAGCGATCCGGTGCCCTAGCCCCAAGCTGGTGCTGATTCCCCGCACCATCCCCCCTGAAGGTGGTGGGCCAAATTCGAAATGATGATGATTTTATTGGTTTTAAGTTATTTAAGTATTTCTGACCTTTTTAGTATGACTTGTGACCCAAGGCACCGCCTCCAGGCCCCACCTTGGGTTCACGGGCAACCCGGAGGAGGCATCACCATGATCATCAACTTCGAATGCAGGGTGGGCGACCTCGTCCTGGAGCACCCGGAGACCATGCCCTACCTGGAGGCCCAGGGGGTGGACTTCTGCTGCCATGGTCACCGCACGCTGAGGGAGGCCTGCGAAGCCGCCGGGCGGCCCTTTCAGCAGATCCAGGCCGGCCTGGCAGAGATCACTGCGGCCCCTGCGGATACCCCCACTCCGGCAGCCTGGCAGGAAGCCCCTCTCGCGGAGCTGCTGGACCACATCGAGGCCACCCACCATGCGTACCTGCGCGCCGAGCTGCCTCGCCTGGAGGCCCTGATCACCAAGGTGCATGGCGTCCATGGCGCGAACCATCCAGAGCTGGACGAGGTCTTCGATGTCTTCCAGAGCCTCGCCATGGACCTGGGCCCGCACCTCATGAAGGAAGAGCAGATCCTCTTCCCCTTCATCCGCCAGCTGGCCGCCGGGGCCGCAGCGGAGGCCTGCTTCGCCAGCGTCCAGAGCCCCATCCGGGTCATGGAGGCCGAGCACGTGGAAGTGGGTGGCATGCTGGCCCGACTGCGCGAGGTCACCCACGGCTATGCGGTACCTGCGGACGGCTGCGCCAGCTTCCAGTCCCTCTACGCCGGCCTGAAGGCCCTGGAGGCAGACACGCACCTGCACATCTGCCTGGAGAATCAGATCCTGCACCCCCGGGCCTGCGCCTTGGAAGCAGCGCACCAGGGCTGAGCCTCCTGGACACTCCACGCCGGGCCCCCGAAACTGCTAGTTTGGAAGGCAGGGAGGGGTTCTGTGCCCAACTGGCGTGAGACAGCAATTGGCAGGGTCTTGATGGGGGCATGGGCTCTGATCACGGTGCCTCTGACCGTGATTGGGATCCTGCTGGCCGTCCCCTTCCTGGGTCGACCGCGCGCCTTCTTCGCGGTGGCGCCCTGGTTCGCCCGGGGCTTCGCCTGGTTCTGCCAGGCCCCGTTCACCTTCAGCGGCTGGGACAGGGTTCCGGAGGACATCCGGGAGGGCCGCCAGTCCGTGATCTTCATGTCCAACCACGAGAGTCAGCTGGACCCGCCCTACCTGGTGGCGGCGCTGCCCCTGCCGGCGGTCTACATCGGCAAAAAGGAGCTGAAGTACGTGCCCTTCATCGGCTGGGCCGGCTGGGCCGCCGGCGTGATCTTCATCGACCGCGGCGACCGGGAGCGGGCCATCCGCAGCCTCCACGAAGCAGCTCTGGAGGTCCGGAAGGGCAAGAACGTGGTGATCTTCCCGGAGGGGACCCGCACCCGCACCGGAGAGCTATTGCCCTTCAAGCGCGGCGGTCTCGCCCTGGCCCAGGATGCCGGGGTACCCATCGTGCCCCTGGCCACCGTGGGTGGCTACGGGATCCTGGCCTCGGGCAGCATGCACATCCGGCCCGGCCGCTTCACCATCGTGGCGGGGGCACCCCTCTACCCCGCCGATTTCGCAGATCGGGATGCCCTGGGCGCCGCCGTCCGCCAGGCCATCGAAGCGCTCGTGGCCGAAGCCAAGAGCCTGCAGGCCTGAGCCTTCAGCGGAAGGCGGGATCCTGGCTGGCCACGCGCAGCTTGCCGGGGTGGAGGCGGTCCGCCTGCTCCACCATGGCCTTGGCCGCACTGGGGTCCCCCAGCGCTGCCGTCACCCGCGCCATGAAGTAGAGGTTCACGGACAGCACGCGGCGCTCGTTGTGCTTCTTGGTGGCGAGGTCCGTGGCCGCCACCTGCTGGCGGAAGGCCTCAAAGCGAGCCTTGGCGCCAGCACCATCACCGGCCACAGCCTGCCGGAGGCCCGCCAGCAGGATGGTGTTCGAGTGGGCCGGGGGCCAGACACCATCCAGCTCCCGCAGGTAGGCCTCGGCGGTGCCGCGGTCCCGGCGCTCCCAGGCGGTGTACACCATGAGGCTGCGCAGCACGTTGCTGCCGGGCACCTCGCGGAGTCCCGCACGGAGGCGGGCTTCGGCCTCCTGGGGTCGGCCCATCCAGAGCAGGGCATCGGCGGCCGTCACGTAGGCGAACTCCACCGAGGGCCGCAGGGCCAGGGCCCGATCCGCATGGACGAGAGCCTTCGTCAGGTCGCCCTCGTTCTGCAGGAGGACGCCCATGCGGTGATGGGCCTGCCAGCCTTCCGGGAAGAGGCTGAGAGACTTTTCGAAGTAGCGGTGGGCAGCCTGGTGGTTGTCCTCCCCCTCCAGTCCGGCGAAGACATCCGCCAGCAGGTCGTAGGCCTTGTGATCAGCAGGGTCCAGACGGACGGCCTGCAGGGCGGAGCGGCTGGCACCCTCCAGGTCGCCGAGGCGGAGCAGGATGGAGGCTTGAGCGCGGTAGGCCTGGGAGGCACTGGGGTCCAGGGCGATGGCCTTCTCTGCAGCAGCGCGGCCCTGGCGCAGAAGCGCCTGACCCTCGTCGAAGCGGCCCTGGGTGAGGGCGGTGGTGGCACCCAGCTCCGCCAGGGTCCAGGCGAACTCCGCATGGGCGGGGGCATAGTCGGGCTCTGACTCGATGGCGGAAGCCAGCAGGGAGTTCGCCAGGCGGACCGCCTCCTGGTTCCCCTCCGCCATGACCTGGAGGGCCTTGGTATAGAGCTCCCGGGTCCGGGGCAGACGGGCCTGAACCCGCAGGGCGCCGGGGTCTGCGCCCAGCCCCATCTCCTGGGGCAGACGCAGCTGCAGCTCGTCCTCCAGCTTGAGGAGCTCGGCAATCGGGCGGTCCAGCTGGAAC
Organism: uncultured Holophagaceae bacterium; assembly: GCA_903890595.1. Taxonomy (GTDB): domain Bacteria; phylum Acidobacteriota; class Holophagae; order Holophagales; family Holophagaceae; genus Geothrix. The sequence continues at coordinate 7,943 of CAITBU010000091.1, forward strand.
TGGTGCAGGGTGGCGCTGCGCAGGGCATCCACCACCCGGACGCTCATGCGAAGCTGGCCGCCCACCACCTGATAGCTGCCCAGCACCAGCAGCTCCGCCTTCAGCAAACGCCCCAGCTCACCCAGGGCATGGGGGGCCTGACCGGGCTGGTCACCCAGCTGATGCATGGCCTCCACCACCCGGAGGCGATCCACCACGGCGAGACCGTCCCGGCGCACCAAGCCGAAGGCCATGGCATCCGCAAAGCTGTTGCTGAGCCAAGCGTGCTGGGGATCTGGCTGCAGCTGTTCCAGGGGCAGCACAGCCACCACCCGGCGGCCCTTGGTGAAGTCCTCCCGGGAGGCCCGCCGCGCCTCGCCCAGCCCGGTGCCGTCCCCGCGCCGCACCAGCCAGACCCCGGCCGCGCCCGTGCCCAGCAGGACGGCTGCCGCGGCTGCGGCCAGGAGCCGATTGCGCCGCGAACCCAGCAGCCCCCCTTGGGTGAGGCTGGGTACCTGGGCGGTGGCCACCTGGTCCGACAGGCCCACGGCCAGCGTCTGCAGGCTGGGGAAGCGGTTCTGGGGATCCTTTTCCATGAGCCTGTGAATGGCATCGCTCAGGCTGCGGGGAAGGTCTGGTCGGGCCTCGCTCAGGGGCCGGGGCTGATCCCTGGTGACGGCGTAGAGGGTGTCCACCAGACTGGCCCGGAGGAAAGGATGAGTGGCGGTGGCCAGCTCGTATAGCAGCACCCCGAGGCTGAACTGATCGGACTGCCCGGTGAGTGGCTTCCCGTTGGCCTGCTCGGGGCTCATGTAGGCCGGCGTGCCCTGGCTGTAGCCTGGGGCCGTGCGCTCCACCAAGGTGAGGTGGTGGGAGGTCTGCCCCCCCACGGGGTCGCCGAGGCCGCGCCGGGCGATGCCGAAGTCCAGGACCTTCAGCTGGCCCTCATGGGTGAGGAGCAGGTTCTCCGGCTTGATGTCCCGGTGCACGACGCCCTTCTGGTGGGCATGAGAGAGGGCCGAGGCCGCCTGCCGAGCGAGGTCCTGGAGGAGGGTGGCCTCCAGGGGCTGGCCCACCAGCTCGCGCAGGGTGCGCCCCTCCACCAGCTCCATCGCGATGTAGGGCGTGCCGTCGACCTCGCCAGCGTCGTAGATGTGGGCGATGTTGGGATGATTCAGCTGGCAGGCCAGCTTCGCTTCCCCGACAAGGGCCTGGCGGCGCTGGTCATCCACATCCTTGAGGATCTTGAGCGCCACCTCGCGCTCCAGCCGCAGGTCCAAGGCCCGCCAGACCTCGCCCATGGCCCCTTCGCCCAGGCGGGCCAACAGGCGATAGGAGCCGAAATGGATGGGTTCGGGTGGCAACGGGTTCTCAGTAAATTTATCTAGGGAGTATACCCCTCCATGCCTACCGGGGGATCTAGAAGCAGGGGGTGGGGTTGACCACAGTCTCGAAATGCCGAGAATCAAGCCGGAGGCACCCCTTGGCCGCACCCGATCTGCAAGCCGCCCTCACGGGGGCCCGTCTGGTGGAAGAAGCGGGCTCGCTGCTCACCCTGGGCGAGCAGCCGGAGCGCATGGTGGCCCACGCCTTCGAGCGCCTGGCGGAGCTGGTCCCCTACGACCTGGCGACGGTGCTCCTGCGGGAAGGCGATGCCCTCCGGGTGACCCACGCCTTTGGCCCGCTGGCCACACCCCAGCTGACCGAGGTCCTCATCCCCGTGCGAGGCAACCTCCGCCTCCAGAACGCCCTGAAGCCCCGCTCCCGCCCGGCCACCTTCGAGGAGGACGACCCGGGGCTGGATACCTTCCACGGCCTCCTGGAGATGCCCCACGGCCACAGCTGTCTGGTGGCGCCGCTGCGCAGTCAGGGCGAGACCTTCGGGCTCATGACCCTGGATGCCATGGTCTGCCGCCAGTACCCCGAGAGCGTGCTCCACCACGTGGGCGTGTTCGCCTCCCTGCTCGCCCTGGGCCTCAAGCAGGCGGAGCACCTGGGGCGCCTCGCCGAGCGGGAGCGCACCCTGGCTGAGGAGGTCAGCTACTTCCGGGAGGTCCAGCGCCGGGACGTGCTGCAGGAGCCCCTCCGCGCTGAGAGCCCCGCCATGCGCGCCATCCTGGATCAGGTAGGCCAGGTGGCCGGCACCGCCGCCACCGTGCTCATCACCGGCGAGACCGGCACGGGCAAGGAGAAGGTGGCCCAGACCCTGCACCACCTCTCGACCCGCCGGGAGAAGCCCTTCATCAAGGTGAACTGCAGCGCCCTGCCCGCCACCCTCATCGAGTCCGAGCTCTTCGGCCACGTAAAGGGTGCCTTCAGCGGGGCCGTGGCAGCGCGAAAGGGTCGCTTCGAGCTGGCGGATGGCGGCACGCTGTTCCTGGACGAGATCGGCGACCTGCCCCTGGACCTCCAACCCAAGCTGCTGCGCGCCATCCAGGAGCGCGAGATCGATCCCCTGGGCAGCGAGAAGTCCCGGCGGGTGGATGTACGGCTGCTGGCCGCCACCCATCAGGACCTGCGGAAGGCCGTGGCCGAAGGGCGCTTCCGCCAGGACCTGTTCTACCGGCTGAGCGTCTTCCCCATTCACATCCCGCCCCTGCGGGAGCGGCCGGGAGACATCACCGATCTGGCCGAAGCCTTCCTGGAGCGCTTCGCCCGGGAGAACCGCCGTCCCACCATCCAGCTGCCCCCTGCGGTGCGGACCCAGCTGGAGGCCTATGCCTGGCCCGGCAATGTGCGGGAGCTGCACAACGTCTTGGAGCGTGCGGCCATCCTCTCGGCAGGCCGAGAGCTGCGCCTGCCGCCTGGAGCCCTCCCCACCCCGGAGGCGCGCACGGCTTCGCTCCTCTCCTGGGAGGCCCAGGAGCGCAGCTACCTGGAGGGCCTCCTGCGGCACACCGGCGGCAAGATCGCCGGCGCCACCGGGGCAGCCGCCCTGGCCGAGCTCCCCGCCTCGACCCTGCTCTCCCGCCTGGAAAAGCTGGGCCTAAGGCCGAAGGACTTTCGGCAGAGCTGAAGTCCTTTCGAATTTGCTCAAAAAAGCAATATGCATAACCACCAAGATCCCAGGTCGGCTGGCCGGCGCGCGGGTTGAGATGAAAAGACCACCGCCAAGACGCCAAGGACGCCAAGGGGCGCCGACGCATCCCACACGGGTCCGCCGAAGGCGGCTTCCGGCGTGGCCGGAAGTGATCCCGGGGGCGCCGGGGTCGCGTCCTACGAAGCGCAGCCCCGGCGCCCCCGGGAGACAACCCGTGCTGTCAGGGTACCTGCCCCCGGGTGATGCGTGCCTTGTGGCCCCGTCCGAGGGGCCATGTATTTCTTGGCGCTCTTGGCGCCTTGGCGGTGAGCTGTGTTCTTTGATTGCGGGTGATCAGTCGCCCGCACCTAGCCACTGCAGGACCGCTTCTCGGGCTTCGGCGGGAGGGACGATGCGGTGGACGGCGCCAGCCGCCAGGGCGGTGTCGGCGTCCCAGGTCTCGAAGGCTCGGAACAGCCGATCGGCACCTTCGTCGCCCAGCACCTCGGGCAGGCGCACGGTGCCACCGAAGCCCGTGAGGATGCCGTGCTTCGCAGCGGGATGGGCCAGCCGCAGGCCCCCCTTCCCGGTGGCGGGATCCGGCCCCACGGCCCAGCGCTCCTGACCGTGCAGGGCCAGGTCGCAGCCGCCCCCCATGGCGGCGCCCGAGATCAGCGTGAGGCTGCGCCAGCCGGACCACAGGAGGTGGTTCATCACCCGCTGGCCTCGGCGAGAAAAAGGGTCCGCCGACAGGGGGTCGAGGGCGCCCACATCGTGGAGATCCGCCCCGGCGGAGAAGTGGTGCCCTCGGCCTGCCTGCCAAGCGGCCCCGCTGAGGGCGACCCGCTGGATGCCGCGCCAGCGCAGCTCGATGAACAGGCGATCCAGGGCCTGGAGCAGGTCCACCTGGAGGCGGTTGAGGCCATCCCCGGAGCGAAGGCCGATCCAGGCCCAGTCCGCATCGCAGAGCAGGTCAATGGAGGTGCGCCCCTCGTACCAGTGCCCAGGCTTCATGAGAGCCCCAACCGGGAAAAGGCCGCCTCCAGCGGCTCGCTGTCTGGATCCCACATCACGGCATCGGGCAGCTGATTGCGGAACCAGGTGGTCTGGCGCTTGGCGTAGGCCTGGGTCTCCTGGATCACTTGCGCCACGATGCTGGCCTGGGTTCCCCCCGCCATCCAGGCGGCATAGCCCAGGGGGCGGAGGGCCTCCAGATCGGGGCCATGGCCTGCGGTCACCAGCTGCGTTACTTCTTCCGGCCAGCCGGCTGCCACCTGGGCCGCGACGCGCTGGGCGATACGCTCCCGGCGCTGCTCCCGACCCGGTGCGACCACCAGCACCCGCCAGCCTTCGGGGAGCCCCGTGGGGGCGCCCTCCAGGAGGCCTGAGGGCCGCCGGCCCGTGGCCAGGTGGAGGGCAAGGGCCCGCTGGACCCGGGCTGCGTCGTTGGGATGCAGGTTCGCAGCGCGGGCGGGATCCACCGCCCCCAGGAAGCGGTGCAGGATGGGAATGCCCAGAGCTCGACCCCACTGGCGGACCCGCTCCACTGTGGCGGCCGGCACCTCCGGCAGGGGGCTCAACTGGTCCCAGATGCCCCGGAGGTAGAGGCCCGATCCCGTCACCAGCACCGGCTCCGACACTGCCTCCAACCAGCCCCGCACCAGCACTCCGAAGGCCGCCGGGTTGGGCCGGGTGGTCAGAGGCAGCAGGCCATAGCCATGGTGGGGAACGCCAGCTTGCTCCTCAGGGCTGGGCTGCCCCGTCCCGATGGCGAGGCCAGCGATGGCCTGGTAGGGATCTCCGTTCACCACCGTGCCCCCCAGCCTCCACGCCACAGCGACGCCCAGGCTGGATTTGCCGGAGGCCGTGGATCCAAGGATTGCGATGGGCATTTTTTAAAGCTATCAGCTGTCAGCTATCAGCTATCGGCTAAAGCTCCAGCAACCATCGGCCGTCCCAGCCCAATCAACCTTGGCTTTCAGCCCATGGTCCTTGAGCGGCCCCAACAACCTGCCGCACCCTTCTTGGCTGACAGCTGATAGCTGATAGCCGATAGCCAATCCAGGGAACCTCCCCCCCCACCCACCGCACCCCTAACCCATGCGCGTCCTGCTCTGCTGTTGCCTTACGGTCCTGGCCTCGGCCGGGGAGCCTACTTTGCCCGGTCGTAACCCGGCCTTCCTGGCCCAGATCGTGGCGGACTCCGAGGGTGGCACCCGCCCCTGGAAGACCTTCCGGACCCCGGTGGAGGGTGGCTCGGCCACCGTCGAGGTGGTGGGTGAGCTGACCCGGGAGGAGCTGCGGGAGGTGGCCTTCCAGGAGTTTCTCGTCTGGTTCCATGCGGACCTGCGGGCCTTCCTTCTCCGGATCGGCGGCCAGCCCAGCGCAGATGCAGGGGCAGCAGCCATGGCCGCCCTCCGCTACGGGGGGCAGCC
>CAITBU010000092.1 GCA_903890595.1 uncultured Holophagaceae bacterium
AGGGGCCTGGACTGGGGCCTGGATCGTGGACGCTGGGGCAGCCCCCTGCTTGCCGCCCCCCCCGCAGGCAGTGGCCAGGAGGAGCACGGCGGACAGGGCGTAGGGAACGGTGCGCATGGGAGCTCCGGAGGGGGAAGGACAGCGCATTCCAGCAGCGCAGGGGGGGTTGCCCCTGCGCCGCTGGAGTGCAGGTGCTACTGGCGCAGCTTGGTGAGGGCCGAGGTGCGGGTACCTCCAAAGCTCGAGTTCACCGTGACAGTGGCGGGCTGGGACACCCCGGTCAGGATCACGATGTAGAGGCCGTTGCCCTGGTAGGTCATCGGGACCCCAGCGCCGTTCACGCCGTAGCCCATGAGGGTGAGGGCGGGCGTGCCATCCACGATGGAGGAGGTGGCATTCACCGTGAGGCGCTGCTGGCCGGTGCGGTATTCGGCGATGGTGATGTTCACCGTGTCCGCCACATTGGGATTGATGGTCACCGTGACCAGGGCGGCGGCGGAGCTGAGTAAGCCGTTGCTGACGGTGAGGGTGAAGCCAAGGCTGGTGGGGGCGGCGGGGGCGGTGAAGGTGGGTTTCGCCGTGTTGGCGCCAGTCAGGACCACATGGGTTCCGGACACCTGCACCCAGGTGTAGGTCAGGGGCAGGCCGTTGGGATCCGTGCTGAGGCTGCCATTCAGGGTCACGGCCGTGTTGACCTTCACGCCCTGGGCGGTACCGGCGTTGGCCACGGGGGCCAGGGCCGGGTTAACCGTGATGTTGACCGACGAGACCGCGGACTTGGCGGCCGTGTTGGTGGCCGTCAGGGTGAAGGTGAGCACCGCCGGCGCACCAGGGGGAACCACCGGGGCCTTGAAGGTGGGTGTGGCCGCCGCAGCGTTCGAGAGCGTCACGGGCGGCAGCCCGGCAAAGCCCGTCTGCACCCAGTTGAGGGTGAAGGCCAGCGGCGGGGTGTTGGGATCCGTGGTGGCCGTGCCATTGAGCTGCACTGTGGCACCGGAGGCCACGGTCTGGGCGGCACCGGCATTCGCTAGAGGAGCCACCTTCACGGGAGCCGGAGCATTCACGGTGATGTTCACGCTGGCCGGGGTCGAGGCGGTGCCTGCGCTGTTGGTGACCACCAGCTGGAAGGTCAGAACGGCGCTGGTCACACCCGTACCCAGAGGGGGGGCGGTGAAGGTGGGGCTGGCCACGGCGGGGCTGTTGAGCAGTGCGGCGGGACCGGCGGTCTGGCTCCAGGCATAGGTGAGGGCCAGGGCGCTGGGATCTGAGCTACCAGTGCCGTCCAGGGCGACGAGGGCGCCAGAGGTGGTGGTCTGGGCGATGCCAGCGTTGGCGACCGGGGGCACGGGGACCGGCGGGGGCGGAGGCACAGGCCCACCGCAGACGGGGGCCACGATCACGGAGCCAGGCCAGGGAGCCAGCTGACCGACGTTGACGCCATTGAAGCCGCCGGTGCCGTTCACCAGGAAGGGGAAGTCGATGAAGTTGAGGGGCACAGGCGGGTTGCCAATGCCGAGGTTTTCTGGGAAGAGGTAGTCAAAGATGGGCGCCTTGTACTGACCGGTAATCAGGCCGTTGCCAGACATGAGGGGGGCGGCAGCGGAGTAGGCACCGCGCAGGACGGCGCGCATCTCGCGGGTGGCGGGCAGGAAGGTGCCTGCGGGCGGCAGGGCCAGCACCTTGCTGGGCGGCCGGAAGCGCCAGCGGCCCTGGACGGCACCACCACCGGCCGGGCCGGGGTCGATGTCAATGGCGCCCCAGGAGCGATCCGAGGTGACCGTGCTGCAGGCGTCCGTATCGATGCCGAAGAGGTCCACCACGCGGGAGGCGTCAGTGCAGAAGCCTTCGAAGCGGGTGCGCACCGTGGCTTCCTGGGGGATGCCGTTGATGGGGGCACCGCCCACGCCCAGCAGGATCACATCTATGGCCACGTAGGCCGGGTTGCTGCCAGGGGAGGTGAAGATGCCCAGGTTGGCGGTGATGGTGTGGGCAGCGATGTAGGTCGCAGCCAGGCCGGCGGCCGGCATGGGACCGGCGCTGGGCTGGGGGCCATCCTTCATGACGCAGCCGGCATAGCTGATGTAGTCACCCACCATGAAGGGAGCGGCGAAGAAGGCATTGGGCGTCACGCCCGGCCCCGGGGGGGGCA
>CAITBU010000093.1 GCA_903890595.1 uncultured Holophagaceae bacterium
AGGGTGTCGCTTTAGGGCGACATTAACCCTTGTCGGCAAGGTTTTTAACCTAGGGTCATCGCTATATGATTGGGCAAAAACCAATCCCGACATAGACCAAACAAGTGCAATTCGTTGAATCATCGAACTCATCATTAATAAGCTCCAAGATGAAGGTGATGCTCGTGCCCAGGATAGTACAAAGTGCCAAAATCATTTGGTCTTGCACTAATGTTTGTGGAGAATCCATTCCGATTTGCTATTCCGACCAAGGTTCTCATTCTTCCTACATCAGCACTTCCTGCTGCACTTGTGCCGGTCAAATTTTGTCCTCGGGCATTCTGATATTGAACATCAATAGAGGGCTTTGCTGAATTATGAGAACTTCTATGGCTTCCGAACTGCTCACCACTGTTTAGATTCGCGCTATTAATGACCAGTTTTGCTGAATCCGGAAACGCTTTATGGTAGGCAGAAGCCGTGTTGTAAAAGCTAGCTGCGACTCCTGCAGATGCGAAGGATTCTGATGGCTTCATATTAATGGTTGAGCCAGAAAATTGGGCACCAGGCAACTTCGCCATGTCATACATACTCACATTGCCTTCTGCATTTGAACTTACGAAGCCAGAACTCGCAAGATCTGCCCCCTTAACGAACACGCCTCCAGCCGTGGCAAAGGCTTGCCCGTTCAAACCAGAGAGTGAGAAACCCGAGGCGATGATCCCGCTTGTTTGCGCCCCAAACCCGGGGTTTGAACCACCCGCATCCATCGATTCACTAATAGATCGCGGCTGGTTCGAACCAGGAGGAGGTGGTGGTTCTTTCTCTACCATCCCTGTCGGATCAACGCTCATGATCGGGTTATTCCGGACGTAGCTGTAGATGTTCCAGCTCTGGGTGTTGTCGAAGTGCTGGTCTCTTGCGGGGTCGGGGGCGGTGAAGCGCCCGAAGCCGGGGTGGTAGAAGCGTGCCTGCATATGGCTCTACTGGACGCGTCCCGACGGCAATACCAGGCGGATTGAGGAGGGTCAGGCTATTTCAAAGACCTACCATTAGTGTATCGCCAGTGACGCCAGGAGGCGATTCCATAGGTCACACACGCCGAAGCACCAGCCGCCGCCTTTCCTGGGGGAACGCACGCACGGGCGTGACCACGAAAAAGCCCCTCGTTTGAGGGGCTCTTGGGGTTTGCATGTTGAAAGCATCGGAGTCATGCCGTCTAAGCTGGACGGCCGGTGAGGATTGAACCGCCCGGTATTTCTTGGACAGATGGTTGAGTGTATTCACGCGGCGGCCCCGGCGCCAAGGAGGTCCTGACGGACCAGTGCGGGAGGCCGGTGGTTGTGGCGTTCGATCAGCCACTGGTGGTTATAGAGATCGCGGAATTCCTGGAGGGCCTGGTTGAGGTCCTCGATGTTGGCGAAGGTGTGGAGCCAGAGAAGTTGCTCCTTAAGGGTGCGCCAGAAGCGCTCGATGCAGCCGTTGCCTTCGGGGGCACGGACGAAGGAGGGACTGGAGTCCATGCCCAGGAAGCGCAGTTCGGCCTGGAAGGCCCTGGAGATGAACTGGCTCCCGTTGTCGTGGCGAAGCTTGAGGCCGGCTGCGATGGCCTTCCCCACCCCCCCCGAAGCTGGCCCGGCAGGCCTGGTGGAGGGGCACGATGGCTTCAAAACGGTCGGCCCTGAGGGCGGCATGGATGCCGAGCAACTCGCAGGTGCAGTGGTCGTAGATGCCAAAGATCGTGGCCTGCTGGCCATCGAGAAGCATGGTCGCGGTGGCATCCGTCCCCCACATCTCATCGGGGGCGAGAGTGATGATCGTGCCGTCATGGGTCCTAGGCCCGAGGATGCGCCGAGGCTTCCCAGGCGTCTGGAGGTCGTGCTCCCGCATCAGAAGTCGGATCCGTTCTACATCGGCGTGGATACCCCGGTAGCGCAGGCGGGCGTGGACTTTCCGGTAGCCCTCGCCCATGAAGGGCGGATCGGTGAGCACTTCGCGGATGGCGGTGAGCAAGTCACTGTCGGGCACCAGGGGTTTGGGGCCACGCTTCTGGAGCAGCTTAGAACGACCATCGTCCCGCTGGGCGTAGACAGTGGAACGAGGAATCCGTAGTTCGTCGCAAACCGATACGAGGGCCGTGGGACGGACCAGG
>CAITBU010000094.1 GCA_903890595.1 uncultured Holophagaceae bacterium
CTGGACCGCATCCTGGCGGCGGCGCGCGCCGCCCTCAGCGCCACGGAGGCCTACTTCTGCGCCGGTGCGGCGGGCATCTTCGCCCTGCACCTCCTGGTGAACGTGGGCATGGTGGCGGGTGCCCTCCCCAACAAGGGGATGGTGTTGCCCTTCTTCAGCGCCGGTGGCAGCAGCACGCTGAGCTTTTTCCTCGCCCTTGGCATCATCATGGGGATCCAGCATCGAGCGAGGCTGAAATGAGCGACCTGCGACAGCGCATGGCGGACCTGGCGGGCCAGGTGCGAACCCATCGCCAGCGCTACTACGTGCTGGACCAGCCCACGGTCTCGGATGTGGAGTACGACGCCCTGGAGCGCGAGCTGCGGGACTTAGAGGCGGCCCACCCGGACCTCGCCGATCCCAACAGCCCCACCCGGCGAGTGGGCGCACCCCCGGTGGAGTCCTTCGAGAAGCGCCGCCACGCCGTGCCCATGCTCAGCCTGGACAATTCCTACTCCACCAAGGAGCTCGCCGAGTGGGAAGTCCGCTGGCGAAAGCTCGCACCGGACGCCGCCCCGCGCTATGCCGCCGAGCTGAAGGTGGACGGCCTCTCTCTGTCCCTGCGCTACGAGGATCGGGTGCTGGTGGAGGCCCTCACCCGGGGCGACGGCGAGACCGGTGAGCTGGTCACGGAGAACGCTCGCACCATCGCTGACATTCCCCTGCGCCTCCCGGCGGAGGCCCCCGCCGACCTCACCGTACGGGGCGAGGTGTTCCTCTCCCGCAAGCGCTGGGAAGAGCTGAACCGCCAGCGCGATGCCCGGGGCGAGGCCCGCTTCGCCAACCCCCGCAACGCCGCCAGCGGCACCATGAAGCTGCTGGATAGCCGGGAGGTCGCAGCAAGGGGACTCTCCTTCCTGCCCTGGCAGTTGCTCTGGAACAGTGCCGTACCGGCCCTGTTCCAGAGTGATCAAGAGACCGCCATGACACTGCTGGCGACCTGGGGCTTCGCGCGCATGCCCGGCACGGCCGTGGGTGCGATGGAGGACATGCTGCGCTTCATCGCCGCCCAGGCCGAGGACCGCCTGCGCCTGCCCTTCGACACCGATGGCGTGGTGCTCAAGGTGCTGGATCCTGCGACCCAGGCGGCGGTGGGCACCACGGACCGGGTGCCGCGCTGGGCCATCGCCTTCAAGTTCCCCGCCACCCAGGTGACCACCACCGTGCTGGGCATCACCTGGCAGGTGGGCCGCAGCGGCAAGCTCACCCCCGTGGCCGAGCTGGAAGCGGTGGAGGTGGCGGGCTCCACCGTGCGCCGGGCCACCCTGCACAATGTGGATGAACTGGGCCGCCTGGGGCTGCGGGTGGGCCACCGGGTCTTCATCGAGAAGGGCGGCGAGGTGATCCCCAAGGTGGTGGCCCTGGTACCGGGCGAGGCCGAGCGGGACCTGCCGCTGCCCGTGATTCCCGCCGCCTGCCCCGTGTGCGCCGGCGAGGTGGGCAAGACCGACGATGCCGAGGTGGCCATCCGCTGCCTCAACCCCGAGTGCCCCGCCAAGCTGGTGGGGCGCCTCCTCCACTTCGGGGGCCGCTCGGCCCTGGACATCGAAGGCATGGGGGATGCCCTGGTGGAGCAGATCGTGGCCTCCGGCCGCATCGAGCAGCCCTGGGAGGTGGTGGGCCTGCTGCAGGAGCCCCGCCTGGGCCTGGCCTACCTGGCGAGCCTGGACCGCATGGCGGAGAAGTCCGCCCAGAACCTGCTGGAGGCCCTGGCGGGGGCGCGCACCAAGCCCCTGGCCCGCTGGATCCACGCCCTGGGCATCCCCATGGTGGGCGTGCGCACCGCAGAGCTGCTGGCGGAGGCCTACCCTTCCCTGGAGGGCCTCTGGGCGGCCCCGGTGGAGCAGCTGCAGTCC
>CAITBU010000095.1 GCA_903890595.1 uncultured Holophagaceae bacterium
CATCTCCCGGTCACCCAGGAGTTGCTTGAGGCGCGCGTTCTCCTCGTCCCGGAGGTCGGGTTCCCTGGACTTCAGCCCCGCTTGGCCCGCAGCCAGAAAGGCCTCTTTCCAGCCGGCCAAGGTGGCCGCCATGACTCCGAATTCCCGGGAGAGGGCATCGAGTTCCTCTCCCCGCAGGAGCCGGAGCACTGCCTCTGCCTTCCGCTGGGAACTGAACCGTCCCTTCCCGCCGCGCCCGGCAGGGGCAGCTACAGTCGGCCTACGGCCTCCTTCCGCTGCCCCTACCGGCTGGGTTTCTTCCTTCTTCTTCATTGGCACCTCTCAGGGGATTGTCCCCAAATGGGTGTCCAAGGGAATACCGGGGCGGTGGACTCAGTCTCGTTCACCAGGAGGATGTCCACTTCCTTCAGCACTGCCAGAAGGGCCTAGTTAGCCCCCTCGATCCAGAAGTTCATGGTGTCTAGGGCGATCCACCGAGGGCGCTGGGTCATCTGTTTGACCACATCCAGCTGCAGCACTGGGTCGATGTTGCCAAGGAATAGGTAGGAGGCTTCCCGGTGCCGCTCGGGTAGCACGGGCTGGAAGCCGGCAAAGACATTGAGGTGGGTCTCCAGGGTCTTGGCCTCGTTGAGGTCATCGCCGTAGGAACCCTTCCAGTGGAAGCTCTTGCCCGGCACCTGCACCAGACCCTCGAGACCGATGGGACGGTCCGCGAAGACGGCGAAGTCCTCGGGGCCGAAGTCCTGGCCCACGACGGCAACGATGTCCACGGCGCGGAAGTAGCTGGCAGCCAGGGAGAAGTAGCTGGCGGAGCCGCCCAGGATGCGCTCCCGGCGGCCGAAGGGCGTCTCCAGGTCGTCGAAGGCGACGCTGCCGATGGCAAGCAGGCTCATGGGCATTTTCCTCATTCAGCAAACCAGGGGTTTGAAGAATGAGCGCCGTTAAGGGCCGGCAGGTTGCCGGTTCCGAGCCTGGGACACAGAATGTGCCTCGCAACGCTCCTCGGAGCGGAAATTTTACCCTTTAAGCGTTTATGGGGACAAGGGAAAGTGTTGGTGGTGGGTGGGTAAAGCAACTGCCTTTTGACGGGAGTTGTCATTGTCGCGTGGGGACGAGTAATTGTCGTTGAGCCGCAGGAGGGCCGAAGCCTCCCTGGCCGCTTGGATGCCTAGGCGTCTGCCCAGGGCGGCAACTCGTATTCGGTTTCCGGGTCCCCGAGGTATTCGCGTTCGACCCAGTTGAGATTTTTCGCGCAGTGGATAACGTGTACCGCCTGGGAGCCCATGGAGAAGACGTCTGCGGCGCTGAGGAACCGTTCGACCAGCAAGGCGTGGTCGATCAGTTCTCGGTCAATCATGGCCTTGATGTCGTTGCGGTCGCTGTCGCTGAAACGCTTCAGTTTGCTGACCACGACATCGGTGATGTCAAGGAGTTGGACCTCGAAGGAGCGGAGCCTGGCGTTCAGGTCTGTTGCTGGTAGCCAGTGGGTCGGATGCGGGAAGAACGGCACTCCGGCGCTCACAACATCCAGATAGATCTGGTGCTTGCGGTGCAGAGTTGAGTCCTTTCCTGCCAGGCGAAGGAGGTCCTCGGCCATGGTGCCGAGGATGGGGTCCACGCCGAGGATGTCGCTGTCCTTGGTACCGCGGACATAGGTGGTCTGAAGCATGAGGGCGGTTGAGCCAAATACCTTGAGGGGGATTCTGGGCGCTGTGAGCGGCCAATGAGCATCGACATCCAGCAGGAAAAGCTCAACCGGCGTGGGGGACATGGGCCTCCTGGATCGCTTTGACGAAGTCCTCGACGGGGATGGTGGTGAGGATGTTCCATTTCTGTGAGACCTGGGAACGGTTACGGTCGATCTCGGTCTTGGTCTTGGGGCTCAGGACAGGGGTTCCCAGGTAGTCCACGTGGAGGGATCCTGTCGGTACCCCATTCGGGAAGACCCGGTTCTGGTGGTCCTGGAGGACATTGGCGGCCTTGGCGAGGGCCAGGGCCTGCTTTCTTAGGGGTTTGTTCTCGAGGATCGCCTTGATGGCCTCCAAGACATTGTCCAGGAGCCAGCCGTAGCGGGTCTCAAGGTTGTAGTCCTTGAACTGGGCGTAGAGCCGGTGGAAGTTGATCTGGCCGACGTGGCCAATAATGATGGGGGCCAGCGCGGCGAGCTCCCGGGCGCTTTCGCCTGCGACCAGGGCCTCGCGAATGGCGGCATCGACCCGCACGAGGCTCTCGCTGGGGAGAAGGTTGTGGTCATCGACCAGATGTGAGGCTCCGTGGCTCACCAAGGCCTTCTGGATCGTTCCGCTGGCCTCCCCAGGGGACTGGTCGAAGTGGCTGACAGGGACATTGAAGGCCTTGAGGACCAGGATGAGTTGTTCGGCCGTGAGGGACGCCTTCCCAAGCTCAATCTCCGACAGGGTGGTCTGGGGGATGCCGAGGGTCTTCCCGATGTCTCCCTGGGAGAGGCCGCGACTCTTCCGGAGGTCGCGCAAGCGCTTCCCGATGAAGGCTCTCTGGTCGTGAGCGGTCTTGTTGTTTTGGCTAGAGATCAATGCGACAACCTCCCTCCTTGGTTTTTGAATACCGGTAAACCGTTAGAAATACTGGATACTCGGTAAATATGCGTCAAACAGCTTTACCTGTCAATGAAAACACACACAAATTCGCTTCGGACAGGTGCTGGCGACTGAGGAGGATCTATTGCGCCCTAAGAAAAGCCTGGACACGGATTGATGCCAGACTATATTCCTATTTTAGAGGCTAAATCTGGATCATGTTCCAACGACTTCTCAACTTCCCTTCTGACAGAAGCTGCTTCCTTTTCGGTGCCAGGGGCACGGGAAAAAGCA
>CAITBU010000096.1 GCA_903890595.1 uncultured Holophagaceae bacterium
CCTGGAGCGCCACGCCGATCGCCTGAAGACCGACGCCATCGTGGTCAGCGACACGGTGTGGATCACCCGGGGCAAGCCCAGCACCCCCGCGGGTCTGCGGGGCCTCAAGGGCTTCCGCCTCACCCTGGAGACCGCCGACCACGATCTGCACAGCGGCGTGGTGGGTGGTGCGGCCCGCAACCCCCTGGCCGAGCTCATCAAGGTGGTAGCCGCCATGATGGACGGCGAGACCGGCAAGGTGAAGATTCCCGGGTTCTACGACGAGGTGGTCAAGCCCAGCAAGAAGGAACTCAAGGAGTGGGCCAACGCGGGCTTCAGCGTCGAGACCTTCAAGCAGGACCACATGATCAGCGGCATGCGCACCGAGGATCCCCTGAAGGTCATGAAGCGCATCTGGGGCCGACCCACCATGGAAGTCCACGGCGTCGTGGGTGGCTACACGGGCCCCGGCATCAAGAGCGCCGTGCCGCCCCGGGCCGAGGTGAAGCTCACCTGCCGCCTGGTGCCGGACATGGATGAGGCCACCACCGTGGCGCGCATCCGCGCCTTCGTGGCCAAGCACTTCCCTGATGTCCAGTTCCACGAGGAGCACGGCCTGGCGCCCTTCAAGGGCCATGTGACCGGCCCCTACGCCGAGGCCATCAAGGACGCCTACCGCTTTGGCTTCGATGCCCCCTGCTCCTTCACCCGCGAGGGCGGCAGCATCGGCGCCGTGAAGACCATGGAGGACCTCCTGGGCTGCCAGGTCTTCTTCCTGGGCCTCAGTCTGCCCAGCCACGGCTACCACGCCCCCAACGAGAACTACGACTGGGAGCAGGCCTCCGGTGGCATCGCCGCCTTCGCCCACTACTTCGAGACGGTGAGTTCGATTAAAAATTAGTATTTTTTACCTGCGAAAATCGTCGGCCTCTGGCCGGCGATTTTCGTTTAGAACGTGCCTTGCACCAGGCCCCCATCCACCAACAGACTCTGGCCGGTGAGATACGACGCGGGCTGGCTGCAGAGGAAGGCTATGACGGCGCCCACCTCTTCGGGCTGGCCGATGCGGCCGGCGGGGATGGCCGCCGCCTGCCGGGTGAAGTGTTCCTCGGTCGTGATGCCCGCGGCCGCCGCCTTCACCTCCGCCAGGTGCAGCTGCCGGTCGGTCATGACATGACCGGGCAGGAGCGCATTCACGGTGATGCCAGCCCGGGCGGTCTCCAGGGCCAGGGTGCGGGTCAGCGCCGAGAGGCCCGCCCGCAGGGTGGAGCTGATGGTGAGGAGCGGATAGGGCTGCTTGGCGACGAGGCTGGTGATGTGGACGATGCGCCCCCACTGGCGGGCCCGCATGCCCGGCAGCACCAGGCGGGACATCCGCACCACGTTCATGAGGGTGGACTCCACGCCAGCGGCCCAGTCGGCGTCGGACAGGTTGGCGAACTCGGCCGCCTTGGGCCCGCCGGTGTTGGTGACGAGAATGTCCACGGGCCCCAGGGTCGCTTCCGTGTCCCGCTGCCAGCGCGCCAGGTCCTCCGCCGACGACACGTCCACGGACTCGGCCAGGACCCGCACACCCAGCGCTTCCAGCTCCGCCTTGGTGCTGGCCAGGGCGCCCAGGCCACGGGCGCAGATGGAGACCGCACAGCCTTCCGCCGCCAGCGCCAGCGCCGTGGCCCGCCCCAGCCCCTTGCTGCCCGCCGCCACCATGGCCACCTTCCCTCGAATGCCCAGCTCCATGACGCCCTCCAGGCTTTCAGCATAGGCTCGGGAGACCCCTTCCCGGAGTTCGTCCTTGCGCCGCCAGTTCGGGGTTCAAGGACCTCCACAAAGGACACGAAGACGCCCTGCGGGCGCAATAAGTACACGAATGCGCTCTGACCCATCCAGGGCATCCCCAAGGGGGCGGCGGCTGGCTGCGGCCCCCAAAAGGCCGTCCCAGCCGCCGCCCCCTTGGCCGGTCGCATGCGACCGGGGGCCGTAGGCCCGGAGGCCCTGTCGGTGGATTCAGTGCCTTCGTGTTCCTTGAACGAAGCCGCTTCGCGGCAGGGTGACGGACGTCTGTCCAGCCCGATCGCCCGTTAGGGCTTGCGGAAGCAACGGTTTGCAGTCTCCTTGGTTGTGGCGGTGTTAGAGCACCGGC
>CAITBU010000097.1 GCA_903890595.1 uncultured Holophagaceae bacterium
GCCAACTACGCCGAGCCGGAGCTGGAAGAAGTGGCGCTCCGCATGCGCCTGGCCCTGCCGGGGGCGCCATGACCCTGCTGCTGCCCCCGCTGGATGGCCGGCTGGAGCTGAAGGGGCTCCTGGGCGAGGGCGGCATGGGCCAGGTCCACCGGGCCTGGGACGGGGGCCTGGAGCGGGCCGTGGCCGTGAAGTTCGTGCGGGGCTCCGACCCCCGGGAGGCCGAGCGGCTGATCCTGGAGGCCCGCCTCCAGGCCCGGGTGGAGCACCCCCATGTGGTGCGCGTCCACGAGGTGGGCACCCTGGAGGGACGACCCTGCATCGTCATGCAGCTGGTGGAGGGCGGCACCCTGGGGGAGCTGCCCCCGGACACACCGCTGGCCCTGCGGGTGGAGCTGCTGCGACAGGCTGCCCTGGGCCTCCATGCGGCCCACCGACAGGGCCTCATCCACCGGGATGTGAAGCCCGGCAACATCCTGGTGGACACCCCGCCGAACGGCGAGCCCCGCGCGCTGGTCTCGGACTTTGGGCTGGCCCGGGATGAGGAGGGTGGGCTTACCCGCACGGGCCTGCCCGCCGGCACCTTCGACTACATGGCCCCCGAGGTGCTGCTGGGGGCCGGCCCCGTGGACTTCCGGGCCGATGTCTACGCCCTGGGGGCCACCGCCTACGCCACCCTGTCCGGACGCCCACCCTTTCGGGAGGAGACGGTCTGGCAGCCCGGCCAGTCTCCCTCCGCCATGCACACCCAGGTGGTGGGGGGACCGGGCCTGCTGCGCCGCATCCTCGAGGAAGAGCCCACGCCCCTGGCAGACATCCCCCAGGATCTGCAGACGGTCATCGCCAAGGCCATGGAGAAGGAGGCCACCGAACGCTATGCCAGTGCCGAGGCCTTCGCCGAGGACCTGGGCCGCTTCGCCCGGGGAGAAGCGATCCTCGCCCGGCGCACCTCCCGCCTGGAGTGGTTCGTTCGCTGGATCCACCGGAACCCGGCCCTGGCCCGCACCCTGGGGGCCGCCCTGCTGCTGGTGGTCCTGGGCCTGGGCTTCGGCATCTGGACCACCCAGCGGGCCGGTCGCCAGTCCCTGGAAGCCGCGCGGCTGGGGGCCGAGGCCGCCGCCATGGAGGAGCTGGTCCGCTCCGAGCACCTGCTCCCGCCCCACGACCTGCGCCCCGCCTACGCCCGGCTGCGAGCCATGCTGGCCGACATTCCGGCCCACTCCTCCAATGCCCCGGGACCGGCGGCCTTCGTCCTGGGGCGCGGCCTGCAGCTGCTGGGCCGCACCGAGGAGGCCCGGCAGGCCCTGGCCCGGGCCTGGGACCTGGGCTTCCGCACCCCCATCGCCGCCCGCGCCCTGGGTGAAGCCGAGGCCCAGCGCTACAAAGAAGAGCTGGCCCTCCTGCCCCATATCGATGATCCGGCCCTCCACCAGGCCCGGGTCAAGGCCCTCCAGACCCGCTTCCGGGACCCCGCCCTGGCCCGCCTGCGGGCCGCCCTGCCCAAGGATGCGGCGGCCTACCCGCTGCTGGCGGCCCGCATGGCCCTGGTGGAAGACCGCCTCCAGGAAGCGGCCCAGCTGGCGGCAGGGGCCGCCCTGGCCCCGGACCAGGCCGCCGAAGCCGCGGGCATCGAAGGTCAGGCCCGGCTCGCCATGGGCATCGCCACCTTCGAGAAGGGCGACCTGCCGGGGGCCGCCGAGGCCTGGCAGGCCGCGGCCCGGGCCTATCGCCGGGCTACAGCCATCGCCCGCAGCGCTCAGGAGCCCCGCCTCCGGCTGGCGGAGACCGAGCTCCGTCTGGCCAAGATCGGCATGCTTCGTCAAGGGCCCGACCTGGCCCGGTTTGCCAGCGTACAGGCAGCCCTGAGCGAAGCCGAGGTGCTCCTCCCGGACTCCCCGGAGCTGCTCGCCACCCGCTCCGAGTACGAGTCCGACCGGGGCCGCGTCCTGCGCATGCTGGGCCAGGACGCGACCCCGGCCCTGGAAGCAGCCCTGGACCTGGCCCGCCGAGCCGCCGCCGGGGCCCCGGATCCCCGCCAGCCCTTGGAGCGTCTGGCCTTGGCCTGCCTCATCGCGAGCGATCCCCTGGTGGACGGCGGCACCCAGGATCCGGGGCCCCTCTGGGCCGAAGGTCTGGCCGCCGCTGGCCGGGCCCGGTCCCTGTCGCCCGAGTCCAGCGGTCCCCTGACCCTCGAGACCCAGATGCTGCTGCGGCGCTCCGACCGGGACAGCGAGCGGGGTGGCAATGGCCTGGCGGATGCGGAGCGGGCCACCGAGAACGCCCGCCGCCTCATCCAGATCGGGGACCGCCCCGTGCAGGCCCGCAACCTGGCCGCCCAGGCCCTCCGCTCCCTGGGCCTGTGCCGCCTCCAGACCGGCGGCGATCCCTCCCGTGAGTTTGCCGAGGCGGTGGTCCTGGCCCAGGAGGTCATCCGCCAGTCCGCTGCCAACACCTCCTCTCTGGCCTGGGGCGTGTTCATCGCCGCCGCCCAGGTGGAGGCGGATCTGGCGGAGGGACGGGTGCCCGGCGCGGCCCTCGCCACGGGCACCGGCTGGGCGGAGAGCCTGCTGACGGCCCAGCCCGGCAACCTCATGGTGTCCGCCCAGGTGGGCGAGTGGACCCTCTGGCGGGCCCGGGCCGAGGCCCTGGCAGGCCGGGACCCAGGCCCGCTGCTGACGCGGGCCGAGGGCCTGCTGCTCCCCCCGGCCCGGGCCGGCAACGTCACCCCCCTGGCCTGGCAGCGCCTGGCCGAGGCCGCCCTGGAGCGGGCGGCCTGGGCCCGCGCCCACCAGGGCGATCCCAGCCGTTTCCTCCTGGCGGCCCAGGAGCACGCCCGGCATCTCCAAAAGGGTGACCCCGCCTCTTGCGAAGGCCCCCTCCTGGAGGCCCGCGCCCTCCTGGCCCAGGGCCAGCGGGACCGGGCCTTGCCCCCAGCCCAGCGGGCCGTGGCGCTGAACCCAAGGAGCGCCCAGGCCTGGCTCACCCTGGCCCAGATCCAGGATGCCGCCGGCCAAAAGGGTGCAGCCCGCACTGCCGCCGAGCGGGCCCGGGTGCTCCTGCCCCGCCTGGCTGGCCTGAAGGAGCTCCGCAGCCGCCTGGGGTCCTGACCCCAGCCCCCTCACCTTGCCCCACCAAGCCGCATCCTGACCGAGGATCCCCATGAGCCTGCTGCTGCCTCCCCTGGACGGACGGATCGAGGTGAAGGGCCTCCTGGGGGAGGGCGGCATGGGGCAGGTCTTCCGGGCCTGGGACCAGTCCCTGCAGCGGGCAGTGGCGGTCAAGTTCGTGCGGGGCTCCGACCCCCGGGAGGCCGAGCGGCTCCTGCTGGAGGCCCGCCTCCAGGCCCGGGTGGAGCACCCCCACGTGGTGCGGGTCCACGAGGTGGGGACCTTGGACGGCCGGCCCTGCATCGTCCTGCAGCTGGTGGAGGGCGGCACCCTGGCGGACCTCCCGTCTGAGACACCCCAGGCGGTCCGGGTGGAGCTGCTCCGGCAGGCGGCCCAGGGCCTCCACGCCGCCCACCTCCAGGGGCTCATCCACCGGGACATGAAGCCCGGCAATGTGCTCACCGAGGCCAGCGAGGACGGCACCCTGCGGGCCCTGGTCTCGGACTTCGGCCTGGCCCGGGACGAGGACGGCGGCCTGACCCGCTCGGGTCTGCCGGCAGGCACCCTCGACTTCATGGCCCCGGAGGTGCTGCTGGGGGCCGGCCCCGTGGACTTCAGGGTGGATGTCTACGCCCTGGGGGCCACTGCCTATGCGCTGCTCTCGGGCCAGCTCCCCTTCCGCACCACCGCCACCCAGGTCCCGGCCACCCCGGGCGCCGACCCGACCACCAGCCAGGTGGACGGCACCCGCCTCCTCCGCCGCATCCTGGAAGAAGAGCCGGCGCCCCTGGTGAGCGTGCCGGCGGACCTCCGCCTCATCGTGGCCAAGGCCATGGAGAAGGACCCCGCCGACCGCTATGCCAGCGCCGAGGCCCTCGGCGAGGACCTGGCCCGCTACCAGCGGGGCGAGCCCATCCTGGCCGAGCGCCTGCCGCCCTTCGACCGCCTGCTCCGCTGGGGGCGCCGCAACCCCACCGCCGCCCGGGCCTCGGTGAGCGCCCTGCTCACGGTGGTCCTGGGGCTGGGCTTCGGCTTCTGGACCACCCGCCGCGCCGCCCGCCAGAACCTGGAGGCAGCCCGCCTGGGGGCCCTGGCCGAGGCCATGGAGGCCCGGGTGCGCCAGGAGCAGCTGTCGCCGCCCCACGACCTGACCCCGGTGCGCAGCCAGGTGCGGAGCCAGGCGGCACGCTTGGAAGCCGCCGCCGGCGAGGGCGGTCCCGCCGCCTTCGCCCGGGGCCGAGCCCTGGAGCTGCTGGGGGACTGGACCCGCTCCCGGGTGGCCTTCCAGCGGGCCTGGGACACGGGCTTCCGGAACCCCCAGGCCGCCGACTCCCTGGGGCTGGCCCTCATCCGCATCTACGACCAGGACCTGCGCCGCGGTCGGGCGACCCTGGCCCCGGAGGCCCTCAAGGCCCTGCAGGCTCACCTGGACCGCAGCCTGCATGACCCCGCCCTCGCCCTCCTGGCCCAGGGCGATCCCGCCGGCTGGCGCGGCCCCTGGGCCCGGGCCATCCACGCCACCGTCCACCGCGACTTTGCCGCCGCCCGCCAGGAGGCCCGCACCATCCGCCAGCGCGACCCCCAGCGCTACGAGGCCTGGACCCTGGAGGGTGAGATCTGGAACGCCGAGGCCCACCGCCGGGCCGAGGAGGGCAAGGACGCCGAAGCCCGCGCCGCGCTGGAGCAGGCCCAGCAGTGCCTGGACCAGGCCCTGGCCTGGGGCCGCAGCGACCAGCGCCCCCTGGAGGCCATCGCCCGGCTGCACATCCAGCGGGCCGCCCTGCAGGTGAACGCCGGGGTCGACACCGTCGCCGAGACCGAGGCCGCCCGGCAGTGGATCGACCGGGCCATGGCCCTCACGCCGGACAACCCGGAGCTGCTGGCCCAGAAGGCCGCCAGCCTCTACCAGCAGGCCCTCAGCCCGCAGCCCACGGCCTGGCCCATCCGGGGCAGGCTCTGCGAGCAGGCCATCCAGCTCCTGGATCAGGCCGCTGCCCTGCGGCCAGGAACCCCTGCGTTCCTCACCTACCTGACGGAGATGTGGGGCTCCCTGGCCCTGGTGCAGATCAACCAGGGCCAGCCGGCCCGGACCGCCGTGGAGCGGGGTCTGGCGCGGATCCGCGAGGCCGAGGCCCTCACGCCGGAGGACCCCGGCGTGCCCCGCCTGGACCTGTTCATGCGCACCCGGGAGTACCAGGTCCTGCGGGCAGAGGGCAAAGACCCGGAGCCCGCCCTCCGCGCCGGCTTGGCGTCGGCGGCCCGGGCCCTGCAGCTGAACGCCGTGAATCCCGCCTCCGTCCAGACCTGGCGGGTCACGCTGCAGATGGAGCTGGGCCGCGAGGCCTGGCGCCACAGCAAGGATCCCCGCCCGGAGCTGATGGGGGCGGCGGCCGATGTGGAGACCCTGCTGAAGCAGGCTCCGGACTCCCTCCCCATCCTGCAGAACGCCGCCAATGCGCTCTACATGGCTGCGGACCAGCTCACGGACCTGGACGGCGAGGTCGATCGCTTGACCGCTCGGGCCCTGGAGCTGGCGGAGCAAGGCCTGGTCAAGGCCCCGGGCCACGAGGCCCTCCTCCGCCTCAAGGGGCAGATCCTCATGGTGCAGGCCTACTGGGCCTGCCTACAGGACCGGGAGCCCGGCCGGCCGCTGGCTGAGGCCCGCCGCGTGCTCACCGCCGCCGCTGGCCAGGGCAAGGGCATGGTGGTCTTCAACGAGGTCTTGGCCGTCTTGTCTCTGGTGGAGGCCCGGTGGGCCCTGCAGCAGGGCCGCTCACCTGAAGCTGCGCTGGGTGATGTGGAGCGTCGCCTGCAGCCCCTGCTAAAGAACACGGCTGCTCAGCCGGGCGTGTACCAGAACCTGGCTCTGGCGGCCCTGGTGCGCGGCCAGTGGGCGCAGCGAAACAAGCGCCCCAGCCAGGAAAAAGTGAGCGCGGGCCACGTCGCCATCACCCAGGCCATCCAGCAGGACCCGGGCGATCCCGGCCTGCGGGTGGTGCAGGCCCGCCTCCATGCCCTTGCAGGTGACAAGGCCTCTGGATTAAAGAGCCTGGAGACCGCGCGGGGGCTCAATGCCGCCGTGGCCGGTGGCCCGGAATACCGGCGGGCCATGAAGGAACTGGGTCCAGGCTGAACCCGTTGGGCTGAAGTGGCCTAGCCGGTATTTTGAAAGCGCACCTGTGCAGTCACCCCCCTGGGGCCGAAGGTTGGGTATCGACGAACCACCCAACCCTCTCACCCCAAGGAGCTCCCATGACCCGCACCGCCGCCTCCACCACCACCCGCGCCTCCTTCGGCGCCTCCGCCTTCTTCGCCGTCCCCGTCCTGGCCCTCATGCTGGCCATGGGCGCCGAGACCCAAGCCACCCCCGCCCTGGACACCCGCTCCACCGGCATGGACATCAGCTTCAGCCCCGCCGGCAGCAGCGCCTCCAACCCCGGCAGCACCGCCGCCTCCCTGGAAGCCCGGACCAGCGGCATGGACCTCAGCTTCTCCCCCTCCGACGCCGTCGAAGCCCAGTCCGCTGCCCCCGCTACCCAGAGCGCCGCCCTGGAGACCACCACCAGCGGCATGGATGTCTGGTTCACCGCTGCGGACTTCGCCCAGGCCACCACCGCCCTTCCGCAGGTCGCCCAGCTGGGCCAGGAGAGCCTGGACCTGCAGAGCAACGGTGCCGACCTCTGGTTCGCCCTCACCTACACGTCCCTGCCCGCAGCGGCCCCCGTGCACTTCCAGGCCGCCGCCAGCCAGGAGCTGACCCCCATCAGCAGCGGCATGGACCTGTGGCTGACCCCCACCCTCGCCCCCACGGCCCCTGCGGTCCAGACCCTGGCCCAGGCCCGCAGCGAGCACACCCTGCCGGCCCCCGACCCCATCTGGGCCACCTACTAGGGGCACTCAGCTGGGTCAGCAAGGATCGCTACAGTGTTGTTTTTTGCCGCTTTTTACCACTATTACCCTTGAATTCAAAACGAGATGCGCCATGATGACCCAAACCAAATCCTTCTACGGACACTTCATGGCCAGCCCTGTTCCCAATGCCCTCGACCGCCGCAAGCACCGGGGCCCCTTCCGCTTCCTCTACATGGATCTCCGGACCTTTCTCCGCCGCTACCTGGGCTGGGGCTGAACACCGAACCGCGACCCACGCACGAAGGCCACGACCTCCTGTCGTGGCCTTCGTGCGTTGAGAGCGTGGCTAGACCTGCTTCTGCAGCCACCGGTTGTAGATCCACAGGCTGAGGGCGCTGCCCAGGCCGAAGCAGGTGAGGATGATCCAGCCGGTGGCGGCGGCCTGGGGGTCCAGCTTCAGCAGGCCGTCCGCCTGCTTCACGGCGCCCTTGCACATGATGTCGTTGAACAGCCAGGCGCCGGCGGGACCACCGATGAGGCTGCCGATGGCCATGGGCAGGTTCGCGTAGCCCAGGAAGAGGCCCTCTTGGCCCTTGGGTGCCAGGGAGCCGATGTACTCGTAGAGGCGGCTGGAGGCGAACAGCTCGCCGAAGGCGATGAGGGCCACCGTCAGCACGATGAAGAGGCTACCCATGGGCAGCAGCGCCTTGGCCGTCACGCCCCCCGCCATAAACAGCGGCGCCACGTTGATCAGCATGGACAGACCGATGATCACGGTGCCCACGATGATGGACTTGATGGGCGGCAGCTTGCCGAAGGTCTTGGTGATGAGCAGCTGAAACAGCACGATGGTGATGGGGTTGGCCATGGTGTAGAGGTCCATGGCCGGGCTCAGCTCCACGGTCTTCTTCACGTAGAGCGGCAGCACGTTGTAGACCTGGTTGTAGATGAAGTAGAAGCCGCTGCTCACCACCAGGAACATGGCGAAGCGACCACTGCCCAGCACCTTGACCATGCCCAGCAGCACCTCCGGAATGGTGCGCTTCGGCTTGGCGGGCTCCCCGGTGGAGTCGGGATCCCGGTAGCGGAGCAACACCACCAGGAAGGCCAGCACGGCAGCGACCATGGACACGATGAAGATGGTGTCGAGCTTGCCGAGCTTGGTCCGCACGAAGAATGCGGAGAGGCGACCAAAGACGCTGCCCAGGTTGATGACCATGTAGAAGATGGCAAAGGCCAGGGTGGCCTTGCCCAGGTGGGTGCGCTGGACGGTGCCGGCGATGCAGGGCTTCACGAAGGAGCCGCCGATGCCAATGAGCACGATGGCCGCTGCCACGGGCACCATCACCCCCGCCCCGGCGGTGACTTCCTTGCCGGCCTGCAGGGCCAGGGTCTGGCCGCCGAACCACACGGGATAGCCCATGAGGAAGTAGCCACACACCAGCAGGACGCAGGCGATGAGCAGGCTGCGGCGGAAGCCGATCTGGTCGGCGATGGTGCCGCTGAGGATGGGCAGGAAGTAGACCAGGAACCAGAGCACTCCGTTCAGCGTGCTGGGCCAGTAGTCCCCCAGGCCCAGGCGGGCCAGGTAGATGACGATGAAGCTGGCCATGGAGTAGTAGGCCGCCCGCTCGAACAGCTCCGTCAGGTTGGCGTTCCAGTAGCTGGCGGGGAAGGCGTATTTCTCTCTGAAACTCGGCTCGGCACTCATGGTCACCTCGGGGTCGCCATAGTCTTGCATGGCCCGGATGGGCCGCAGCGCGGATTCTGGCGGCCCGACCTAGCCGCCCGCCGGGCTCACCGGGGGGAGCCGTTATACTGCCCCTGGAGGTCAGGGTGATCCGAGCGGTGGTGCTGGACAAGCTGGAGCAACGGCTGCCGGAGCTGCAGGCGCGCTACGGCATCGCCTCCCTGGGCCTCTTCGGCTCCGTGGCCAAGGATGCGGAAGGTCCCGACAGCGATGTGGATCTCCTCGTTGAGTTCACCGGGGAGCCCACCTTTGCCCGCTACATGGGCCTCAAGGAAGACCTGGAAGCCCTGCTGGTCCGGCGCGTGGACCTGGTGACCACCACGGGCCTCAAGCCCCGCATCCGGGAACGGGTCCTGGCAGAGCTGATCCATGTCTCGTGACCCCGGCCTCTACCTCCAGGACATCGCCGAATCCAGCGGCAAGATCCGCATGCTGGTGGCAGACCTGGACCTGGAGACCTTCACCGAGGAGTGGCGGGTCCGGGATGCGGTCCTGCACAACCTGAAGGTCATCGGCGATGCCGTGCGCCGCCTGCCCCAGTCCTTCAAGGCCCGGCAGCCGCAGATCCCCTGGCCGCGCCTGGTGGGCTTCCGGGACGTGCTGGCCCACGCCTACTTCACCCTGGACGACACCATCGTCTGGGACATGGTCCAGCACGAGATCGAACCCCTCCAGCAAGCCGCGACCCAGTTGCTCGCCGAGCTGGATGGACCGGTTTGATTCAGGGAAAGAAACTGATTCACCACGATAGTTCGGTTTGTCTCGGGTATCGGCGCAGCCGATACCGAGAAGACACGAAGACACGAAGAACTGAAAATGCCACGGAGAAGGAGGGGCGCGCCTAGTGCCACCCGGGGCCTGCGCCGCAATTGCCCCCAAACGGGCCCGCACAAGCCTGTTGGAAGCTCTGTGCATCTTCACTTCTCGATTTTGCTTTTCTTCGTGTCTTCGTGTCTTCGTGGTGAATCTTTTTTTCGGTTCATCCGGGAATTCCGGGGGGGGAGAACCGCCAACCGTAGAGAACGCAGAGAGCGCAGAGGCGCGCCGACCCAAGCACTCAGGCCGTTCTCCGTTCTCCTCAGCTCCTCGGTTTTCCTCCGCGTTCCTTCCTTTCTTTTCAGCCACCCCTTGCCTGTTTTCCTCTGCGTTCTCTGCGTTCTCTGCGGTGAGACTTCTTTCCCTGAAATCCCGGAAAATCCTTTTTTCCTGACCTAAAAACAATCAGTGGTCCTCGGCCTCTTCGGTGAGGTGCAGGGTCACGGGGCCGCCGGGGGCGATGCGGTCGATGCCGGCGGGGATGACGGCCAGGGCGTTGGCCAGCAGCATGGACGACAGGATGGCGGAGCCCTGGGGGCCGGTGAGGCGGGCGGTGAGGCGGTCCCCTTCCCGCTGGGCGATCACCCGCAGGAAGGTGGTGCGGCCATCGCCGGCCCGGCCCGTCCAGCCGTCCACCAGGGCGGCCTGGGCCAGCGGTCGGTGCAGGCGAGTGAAGCCCATCATCTGCCGCAGGGCGGGCCGCACGTACTCCTCGAACATCAACATGGCGGCGACGGGGTTGCCGGGGATGCCGAAGGCGGGGCGGTTCCCCAGCACCCAGAAGCCCAGCGGGCCACCGGGTTTCTGGGTCACCTTCCAGAAGATCCGCTGGCCGCCCAGGGCCTCGAGGCTGCCCTTCATGTGGTCGTAGTCGCCCACGGAGATGCCGCCCGTGGTGAGCAACACATCCGCCTCCATGGCCAGCGTCAGCATCTTCCGCAGCAGCGCAGGGTCGTCCGGAATGCGGGCGAAGGGCACGGGGATGCCACCGCAGGCGGCGACCTGGGCGCACAGGGCGTGGATGTTGGCATCGCGAATGCGGCCGGGGCCGGGCTCTTCGGAGACATCCACCAGCTCGTCGCCCGTGGTGAGCACCGCCACCCGCACCCGAGGGTGGCAGGAGAAGGTCGCCAGACCCGCCGCCGCCAGAGCGCCAATGTCCCCAGGCCGCAGACCGCGTCCCGCCGCCACCAGGCGCTGGCCCAGGTGCAGGTCCTCCCCCGCATGGCGGATGTGGATGCCCCGGCGGAGGGGCCGCAGTGCCTCCACCCAGCCCTCGCCACGGGTGGTGTCTTCCACGGGCACCACGCTGTCCGCTCCGTCCGGCAGGGGTGCTCCGGTCATAATGCGCAGGGCCTCGCCGGGTCCCACGGGGCTGAGGGGCACGCCCCCCGCCGCCAGGTCGCCCAGCACCCGCAGGCGCACCGGAGCCTCGGGCGAGGCGGTG
Organism: uncultured Holophagaceae bacterium; assembly: GCA_903890595.1. GTDB lineage: Bacteria > Acidobacteriota > Holophagae > Holophagales > Holophagaceae > Geothrix. Next base: position 10,970 of record CAITBU010000097.1, read on the forward strand.
GCCAAGTCGGCGGCGCGCACGGCATAGCCGTCCATGGCGGAGTTGGTGAAGGGCGGCACCTGGGCTCGGGAGCAGAGGTCCTCGGCCACCGCCAGCCCCAGGCAGTCCTGCAGGGCTGTGACCCTGGGTGGCAGGGGAGCTGCGTGCTGAAGGATGAGGTCCAGGGCCTGCTCGGGGGTCGGCATCAGTCGGGGACCTTTACGACCTTCCAGGTGAGGAAGGAGAAGTGGCGCCAGGACCCGGTCATGTGGGCGCCGATGGAGGCCACGAAGGTGGCAGCCAGGTACCAGGGCAGCCGGTGGTCCGGCTGGAGCACGCCCAGGCCCAGCAGGCCCAGCTTGAGGAGCACGGCCACGCCGCTGCCCTGCACCAGGATGGCGGCGTCCCGGGCCAGGTCGATGGCGAACAGCAACACGCCGCTGAGCACCGTCACGAGGATCGCTGCCCGCAGCGTCTGATAGTCCGCCCCGAAGGGGATGGCGCCCACCACCAGCGCCATGGCGGTGATGTGGAGGCTGCGCAGCAGCAGCTGCACCTTGCGGGCCCAGGGGAAGTGCCGGGGCGACTCGGGGCAGAGGAGCGCCGCAAGACCCGTGCGCGCTGGGCGGTCCGTGTTCGAGGGATCCATGTCCCCTTTTTAGCAGACCCGCCCGTCCCCGTGCTGAAATGGGAGCGCCCTTGAGGTCTGCCCATGCCCCAATCCTCCGCTACCATCCGCATCCGCATCGCCGTGGGGGACGACATTGCCATCGGTCAGGGCAAGGCGGATCTGCTGGAGGCCATCGGGCGGAGTGGCTCCATCTCCGCTGCGGCCCGGGAGCTGGGCCTGAGCTACCGCAAGGCCTGGCTCATGGTGGACGAGATGAACACCTGCTTCCGCACTCCGGTGGTGGTGGCGGTCAAGGGTGGTCGCCAAGGCGGTGGGGCCCAGCTCACAGCCCTGGGTGAGGAAGCCCTGGCGGACTTCCGCAGCATCCAGGCCAAGGCCTTCGAGGCCATCGACCAGGACATCCGGGACTATCAGCGCCTGCTGTCCCTCTGAGGATTCGCCTGTGCAGGAGGCGGCAGTACCTGTTTCAATCGATGTATCCTTGCGAAACCAACGACCAGAGGTCCCCCATGCTGCACACCAAGCTCACTTCCTGCGTCAAGGCACTCGCCCTGACCCTGGCCACGGTCCTGGCCCAGGCCGCCCCGCCGGTGGAGAAGACTGTCATCCTCGCCACCACCACCAGCACCCAGGACTCGGGCCTGCTGGATGAGCTGATCCCGGTCTTCCAGAAGCAGACAGGCTTCGTGGTGAAGACCATCGCCGTGGGCTCGGGCCAGGCCATCGCCATGGGCAAGCGGGGC
>CAITBU010000098.1 GCA_903890595.1 uncultured Holophagaceae bacterium
CACGAACCCCCACGTGTGCGGTCGACTGCCTGCGGGGTTTCCCCACGGCGCCGTCCTGGGCTGTGCCCTCCGACACGGTCAGGGGGTCCGGGCCCTGCTGTTTGCCAGCTTTGACGCCCCCCGCACCCTGCTCCGTACCGACACGGCGCTGATCGAGGCGGTGGCCCTGCTCCTGGGTCGCTTCATGGAGGTCCAGGACCTGAAGCAGTCCGTCCTGCGGCTGGAGGATGCCCTGGCCATCACGCAGGCCGTGATGGAGGACAGCTCCATCCGGGATGCGGAAACAGACCTGCCCAACCTCCGCTACCTGGAGGTGTGGGAGAAGGCGCTGCTGAGCTCCGACCACCGGCCTGCGAGCCTGGTGGTTGCCGAGTTCCAGGTGCCCCTCAGCAGGGACCGGGAGCCGGCTCGGATTCGCAGTGCCTCGGCCGGCGTGCGGGCTGGGGACCTGCTCCTGCGCGTGGGGTCGGACCGCTTCATGGTGGTCTTCCGGCATACGCCCCACAGCATCGCCCATGTGCTCCTGCTCCGCCTGCGGAGCCAGCTGGGGGGCGGGGCCATGGGGGCCACCCTCTGGATCCCGGGTCCGACGGGGCTGGGCCTGGCCTCCTGCCGAGAGCGCCTCGATGCCGCATTGAAAGAGAGCATGGGCATGGATACGCCGGGCCTGGTCTGGAGCCTGCCGGAGTTCGAGATCCCCACGGCCCGGTTCTCCCTGCGTCGGCGGCCCGGACCTACGGCGCCCTCGCCTCCGCATCCCTGGATTCCTCCGATCCTGGGGCAGCTGTGAGTCGCCCCCGATGCTGCTACTGGGGCCTCCTGTTCAGGTTGCCCACGCATGCGGGTAACGCCGACCGGCCGAGGATGCCAGACTGGGGGCACCATGACCGGCCACCTGCTCCTCGTCCCAACCCCCATCGGGAACCTCGGCGACCTCACCGTTCGCGCCCGGGAGGTCCTGGCCGAGGCGGACCTGGTGGCCTGCGAGGATACCCGGCGCACGGGGGGGCTGCTGAAGCACCTGGGGCTGGAGAAGCCCCTGCTGCGCTTCGACGACCACGCGGGCGAAGCGGCCTTTGCGCGGCTGGCCCTCGAGCTCGCTTCTGGGCGGACGGTGGCCTACTGCAGCGATGCTGGCATGCCTGGCATCAACGATCCGGGGTTCGAGATCGCCCGGGCGGCCCGCGCCGCCGGCGCGAAGGTGACCGTGCTGCCGGGCGCCTCCGCCGTGCTGCTCGCAGTGGTGGCTTCGGGCCTGCCCTGTCACGCCTTCAGCTTTCAGGGCTACCTGCCGAACCGGGGCGAGCCCCGGCGCACCATGCTGAAGCGCCTGGGTGCGGAGGAGGAGACGGTGGTGGTCTTCGAAACCCCGCACCGGATCCACGAGACCCTGAATGACCTGGAGGATCTGCTGCCGGACCGGGAGATCGCCCTGGGCCGAGAGCTCACCAAGCTCCACGAGACCTGGTACCGGGGCACGCCCGCCCAGGTGCGCATCCAGCTGGGCCGCGAGGACCGCGGCGAGATGGTGCTGGTCCTGGCCGGGGCCGCCGCCAAGCGGGTGGTGACGGACGGGGCGCCCACCTTCGAGGGGGACGACCTGCCGGACTGGGCGAAGGCCTTCCTGGCAGCGGCTCGGGAGGGGGGCATGACCCTCCGAGAGGCGGTGAAGCCCCTGGCCAAGCACCTGGGCCTGCCGGCCTCCGAGGTCTATCGTCAGGCCTCAGACGCAGCCCCGCCCCCTGCGGTGGAGTAGCCCATGCACGAGCTCGCCATCCTCGAAGGGATGATCCAGGGCATCGAGGAGGCCGCCAGCCTCCAGGGGTTCAAGCGGGTGGCGGGGGTGCGCCTGGAGGTGGGCCGCCTGTCTGGTGCCGAAGTGGAGGCCCTGCGCTTTGCCTTCGAGGCCGCTTCCCAGGACACCCTGGTGGAGGGTGCCAGCCTGGAGATCATCCAGGTCCCCGGGACCGGGAGCTGCCAGGACTGCGGTGCCGAGGTGGAGATCCAGGCCCGCTTCGATCTCTGCCCGGCCTGCGGGCAGGGCTTCGTGGTTGTGACCGGTGGGACCGAGCTGCGCATCAAAGACATCGACGTGGAGGAGGACTGACCATGTGCACCACCTGTGGCTGTGGCGGCGGCGGCTCCACCCTGGACGGACAGGCTCACAGCCATGCCCCTGCGCCTCTGCGCCCGGGCCGGCGACGGGTCAGCCTGGAGCAGAACCTGCTGGCCAAGAACGATGCCCTGGCGGCGGTGAATCGTGCCCGCTGCGCGGAGCAGGGCTGGCTGGCCCTCAACCTGGTGAGCAGCCCGGGCTCGGGCAAGACCACGCTCCTGGAGGCGACCATCCTGCGCCTTCAGGGCCGGGTGCCAGTGGTGGTCATCGAGGGGGATCAGCAGACCAGCCAGGACGCCGACCGCATCAAGGCCGCCGGCGCCCCGGCGGTGCAGATCAACACAGGCAAGGGGTGCCATCTGGATGCGCACATGGTGGGCCATGCGCTGGCTGTTCTGGCTCCGCCCGCTGGCGCCGTGGTGATGATCGAGAACGTGGGCAACCTGGTCTGTCCTGCCGCCTTCGATCTGGGCGAGGCCCACAAGGTGGTGATCCTCTCCGTCACCGAAGGCGAGGACAAGCCCCTCAAGTACCCGGACATGTTTGCGGCGGCAGACCTGATGCTGCTCAACAAGGTCGACCTGCTGCCCTACCTGCGCTTCGATGTGGAGCGCTGCGTGGCCCATGCCCGGCGCGTGAATCCGGGCATCGAGGTCCTGCGGGTCTCCGCCCAGACCGGTGAGGGTCTGGAGGACTGGCTGCGCTGGGTCGAAGCGCACCGCCCGGCCCCGCAGCAGGCCTGATGCCTCGCCTCCGCTTCCTCGTCCGGGGCGTGGTCCAGGGCGTCGGCTTCCGGCCGGAGGTCTATCGCCTGGCCCTCGAGGCGGGCCTGTGCGGCACGGTGTGGAACCATGCCGAAGGCGTGACCATCGAGGCCCAGGGCCCGGCGGATGCCCTGGCCCGGTTCGAGCAGGCCCTGCGCGAAAGCATGCCTCTGCCGGCCCGGGTCGAAGCCGTGGCTGCGGAAGCCATTCCCGAGGTCCCGGCGGAAGTCGACTTCCGGATCCTCCCCAGCGGCCCCGGCGGCGAGGGCCGCGCGGTGGTCCCACCGGACCTGGCGGTCTGCCCCGCCTGCGCTGCGGAGGTGGCCACGCCGGGGGAGCGGCGCCACCGCTACCCCTTCACCAACTGCACCCGCTGCGGTCCCCGCTACACCCTCATCGAGCGCCTGCCCTATGACCGGCCCCACACGGCCATGAAGGGGTTTCCGCTCTGTCCGGACTGCGAGCGGGAGTACCGGGATCCCCTGGACCGGCGCTTCCACGCCCAGCCCGTGGCCTGTCCCACCTGTGGGCCCCACCTCACCCTGCGATCGCCTGCGGGGACGGTCCTGGCCGAGCGGGAGGAAGCGCTCCAGACGGCGGCCACGGCCCTGGTAGAGGGCGCTGTGGTGGCCCTCAAGGGCCTCGGCGGCTACCAGCTGCTGGTGGATGCCACCTCGAGCGAGGCCGTGGGCCGCCTGCGGGAGCGCAAGCGGCGGGAGGAGAAGCCCCTGGCCGTGATGTTCCCGGACCGCGCCAGCCTGGAGCTGGACTGCGAGCTGTCGCTGGCGGAGGCGGCGTGGCTCGAGGCCCCGGAGGCCCCCATCCTGCTGCTGCGGCGGCGGGCCGGCGGGGCCGTGGCGCCGGGGGTGGCACCCGGCAACCCGCGCCTCGGTGCCTTCCTGCCCACCACACCCCTCCACCGTCTGCTGCTGGGTGCCGTAGGCCGGCCGCTGGTCTGTACCTCGGGCAACCTCAGCGACGAGCCCATGGCCTACGAGGACGCCGAGGCACGGGCGCGGCTGGGTGGGCTGGCGGACCTGCTGCTGGTGCACAACCGGCCCATCGTGCGGCCCGTGGATGACTCGGTGCTGCGCATCGACGGGGATGGCCCGACCTTGCTGCGGCGGGCCCGGGGCTTCGCGCCCCTGGCGGTACCCCTGGCCTTGGGCGGCCCCTGCGTGCTGGCCCTGGGGGCCCACCAGAAGAACACCGTGGCGCTGCTGAAGGGTGGCGAGCTGATCATGAGCCAGCACCTGGGCGACCTGGCCAGCCTGGAGGGGGCAGGGGTCCAGGAGCGCACCGTGACGGACCTGCTGGACTTCTTCGGGGCCCGGCCCGAGCGCATCGCCTGTGACCTCCACCCGGACTACGCCAGCACCCGGCTCGCCGAGGGCCTGGCCAAGGCCTGGGGCGTGCCCCTGACGCGGGTCCAGCATCACCATGCCCACGGCGCCGCCTGTGCCGCTGAACACGGGCTGAAGGGACCGGTGCTGGCCCTGGCCTGGGACGGCACGGGGCTGGGTGCGGACGGCACCCTCTGGGGCGGCGAGGCCCTGCGCATCGATGGGGCTGCCTTTAGCCGCATTGGCCACCTGAAGCCCTTCCCGCTCCCAGGAGGGGAGGTGGCCGCCCGGGAACCGCGCCGCGCCGCCTGTGGCCTGCTGTGGGCCACCCAGGGGCCGGGGGAAGCCCCCCCGTCACTGGCTGGGGCGTTCTCGGCGGGGGACTGGGCCCGCTTCCAGACCATGGCCACCCGGGGCGTGAACAGCCCGCTCACCTCGAGCGTGGGCCGTCTGTTTGATGCGGTGGCCGCCCTATCGGGTCTGCGGGCCAAGCGCGGCTTCGAGGGCCAGGCGGCCATGACCCTGGAGTTTGCCGCTGGCGAGCAGGGCGAGGGCACCTATCCCTGGGACCTGCAGGACGGCGTGGCCGACCCGGCACCCCTGGTGGCTGCGGTGCTGGCGGATGTTGCCGCGGGCCAGCCTGCCGGTGTGATCGCCGCCCGCTTCCACGGGGCCCTGGCGGAGCTGGCCCTGGCCTGGGCCAAGCGGGCGGGCCTGCCGGACGTGGTCCTCTCCGGTGGCTGCTTCCAGAACGCCCGACTCACGGCCCTGGTTCAGGCCACCCTCGGCGCCGCCGGCTTCCGCGTCCACCGCCCCCGCCGCTTCCCCGCCAACGACGGCTGCATCTCCCTCGGCCAGGCCGCCGTGGCGGCGGCGACACCGATAGGCCGGTGAACTTCCCTTCTTGATCATCACCGTTCATCACAGTGCATCACTGGTTAATAGATCTTCCTGGTTATCGGCCAGGCTCCGCTAAAAAGGGCGCACCACTAAGGACACGAAGACGCCCTGCGGGCGCAGGAAGCACACGAATGCACCTTGACCCACCGCCGCCCCCTTGGCCGGTCGCAGGCGACCGGGGGCCCTAGGCCCGGAGGCCCTGTCGGCGCGACGGCTTGCCTTCGTGCCCTTTTCGGCAGTTCTTCGTGTCCTTAGTGGAGCTCTTTGAAGGTCCGATTTGGCGGAGCAATGCCGATAACCAGGAAGGATTTTGGGAGCCCTTTTGGGCGTTTGCTCCCCCGTAGCGTCCCTCTTGGCCGTAAGTCTTAGGAGCCGGAACGGACACGCCCCTGGTCGTTCATACTGGGACTGGACTCCGGAGCCGCTGATGAACGTTCTTCCAGGCCAGGCCCGCAGCACCGAGGGGCCGGTCTCGGGGGATCCTTTTCTGCGGCTGCAGCTGCTGGTGTTTGCGCTGGTGGCGGCGGTGTTCACCACGGTCTACATTCCGCAGCCGGTGCTGCCGATGCTGCGCCAGGAGTTCGGCGTGGCGGAGGGGGTGGCTTCCCGGGCGGTCTCTGCGGTGGTGCTGGGCATGGCGCTGGCGAACCTGCCCTTCGGCGCCCTGGCGGACCGCCTGCCCATCCGCAAGATCCTCCTCGTGGGGGGCCTGGTGGTGGCCGCCGCCGGGCTGGCCTCGGCCCTGGCACCCAGCCTGGAGTGGCTGGTGGCGGCCCGCTTCGTCCAGGGGCTGTTCATCCCTTCCCTCACCACCTGCCTGGCGGCCTACCTGGCCAAGGTGATGCCGGCGGGTCGCCTCAACGTGGTGATGGGGACCTATGTCTCGGCCACGGTGCTGGGCGGGCTCTCCGGCCGCCTGCTGGCGGGGGTGCTCATGCCAGCGGCGCACTGGCGCTGGGCCTTCTTCCTGGCTTCGGCCCTGCTGGTGGCCACCGTCTTTGCCGCCTATGCAGGCCTGCCCCGGGAGCCCGATGACGGCCCTGCCATCCGGGACACCACCCGCTTCCGAGACGTGCTTCTGCGCCATGACCTGATCCGCCTCTACGGCGTGGGGGCCGGGGCCTACTTTGTGTTTTCGTCGGTGTTCAACTACCTGCCGTTCTACCTCCACGGTGCGCCCTTCCACTGGTCCACCCGGGCCGTGACGCTGCTCTACCTCAGCTACGTGATGGGCGTGGTGGCGGGGCCCCTGGCGGGTCGCCTCAGCAACCGCATCGGCAACGGAGCGGCCATGTTGGCGGGCACCGTCGTCCTGGGCGGCGGCCTGGCCCTCACGCTCCTGCCGACAGGGTGGGCCATGGCGGCGGCGCTGACGCTGGTGTGTGCGGGGTTCTTCACCGTCCATGCCGCTGCGGCGGGGGCCCTCAATCGCAAGCTGCAGGCGGGGCGCGGCCGGGCCAACGCCTTCTACGTGCTCTTCTACTACCTGGGCGGAGCCGCCGGCATCACCCTCAGCGGCCACGCCTACCACCTTGCTGGCTGGCACGGCGTGGTGGCCATCACCGGGGCCGCGCTGCTGCTGCCGCTGGGCACAGGCTTACTGGAGCTCAGGGCAGGGCGGGCGTCCGCTTAGGCCCCTGCACCAGGGTGTACCAGGCGATGGTGCCGAGGATCATCAATCCACCCACCAGCGCCCAGGGCGAGGGCTGCTCCCCCACGCCAATGAAGACCCAGACGGGATTCAACACCGCCTCCAAGGTGCCGGTGACTACGGCGGCCGTGGCGGACAGGTGGCGCATGCCTGCGTTGAACAGCAGGTAGGCCAGGCCGATCTGGAAGACCCCCAGGTAGAGCAGGGCGGCCCCCTGGCCCAGGGTGGGGTGGAAGCCCGGCAGGGCCCAGGGCGCACAGAAGACCGCCACCAGGAGGTTGCCAAGGATGATGGCGGTGATGGGGTCGGCGTCAGCGTGCCGGGCCCGGCCCAGCTTCAGGGTGAGGGTGAACACCGCCAGCATGAGGCCGGACAGGACCCCCAGTACATTGCCCGCCAGGGTGCCCGCTTCCAGACGACCGCCGAAGAAGAGGCCCATGGCCGCGAGGCAGAGAGCCACTGCCAGCAGGTCCCGGCCGCGGAGGGGGCGCTTCGTCACCCAGGGCTCGAGGAACACCAGGTAGATGGGCGCGGAGAACTGCAGGAAGATCGCATTGGCGGCGGTGGTGAGCTTCGTAGCCGCCACAAAGAGGATGAGCATGGCAGCGTAGGCCGCTGCACAGGTCAGGTCCAGGCCAGTGGGTCGGGGGAAGGGCTTGCCACCCCGCCAGCGCACTGCTGCGGCGATGACCACTGCCGCCACCAGGCTCCGGGTCCCGGCGATCTGCAGCGGGCCCAGGGCCAGCACCTTGATGAACAGGCCGCTGGAGCTCCAGAGCAGCGCCGCCGCAGCCACCAGGGCCGCGCCCCGCAGATGATCTCCTGGCTGCGTCATGGATCTATTGGAGCATGGGGCCGGAAAGGACTAACCTGTCCCATCCCCCTCTGGAGTTCCCCATGTGCCTTGGCGTGCCCGGCCAGATCCTCGATGTGCGGGAGTCACCCCTCCGCCTGGGGCGCGTGGCCTTCGGTACCACGGTGAAGGAGATCAGCTTGGCCTGCGTGCCAGAGGCCGGCCCTGGAGCCTGGGTGGTGGTCCATGCGGGGCTGGCCCTGGAGACGCTGGACGAGGACGAGGCCAAGCGCATGCTGGAAGCCCTGGAACTGCTGGCTGCAGGCCGGGAGGAGGAGGCTCCTTGAAGTTCGTCGAGGAGTTCCGCGATGGCCGCAAGGCCCAAGCCCTGGCGGCGGCCATCCACCGCAAGGTGACCCGCCCCTGGACCCTCATGGAGGTGTGTGGCGGCCAGACCCACGCCATCGTGCGCTTTGGCCTGGATGAGCTGCTGCCCAAGGAGCTCACCCTCGTTCATGGCCCCGGCTGCCCCGTCTGTGTCACCCCCGTGGCCATCATCGACCAGGCCCTGGCCATCGCCGCCCGTCCCGAGGTGACCTTCTGCTCCTTCGGCGACATGCTGCGGGTGCCGGGCAGCGCCGAGGACCTGTTCTCGGTGAAGAGCCGGGGCGGGGATGTGCGCATTGTGTACTCCCCACTGGATGCCGTGGCCCTGGCCCGGGAGCTGCCAGAGCGACAGGTGGTGTTCTTCGCCGTGGGCTTCGAGACCACGGCACCTGGCAACGCCCTGGCCGTGGCCCAGGCGGCCGATGAGGGCCTGACGAACTTTTCGATCCTCGTGAGCCATGTGCGCGTTCCACCGGCCATTGAGGCCCTCATGTCCTCGCCCCAGTGCAAGGTGGACGCCTTCCTGGCGGCGGGCCACGTGTGCAGCGTGATGGGCACGGAGGAGTACCTGCCCCTGGCGGCGCGCTTCCAGGTACCCATCGTGGTGACGGCCTTCGAGCCCCTGGACCTGCTGCAGGGCATCCTCATGGCGGTGACCCAGCTGGAGGAGGGCCGCGCCGAAGTAGAGAACCAGTACGCCCGCCTCGTGAAGGCTGGCGGCAACCGCCCTGCGCTGGACCTCATCGCGCGGGTCTTCCAGGTGGTGGATCGCACATGGCGGGGGATTGGTCCCATTCCAGCGAGTGGCTTCGGACTGCGGCCGGCCTTTGCTGCTTTTGATGCCGCGCACCGCTTCGGTGTCGAAGATGTGGGCGGTGCCGAGTCTCCGGACTGCCAGAGCGGACTGATCCTCCAGGGCCTGATCAAGCCCCCGGAGTGCCCCGCCTTCGGCACCACCTGCACCCCAGAGCGGCCCCTGGGGGCCACCATGGTTTCCTCCGAGGGCGCCTGTGCGGCCTACTACCGCTATCGGCGTTTCAATCAGACCCGTTGATCTCAAATTACCCTTTGGGGTCATGACATCCGAGTTGTGACGGAATGCTTGTGAGGCTGGGCCTTGCTTTGCGGGAAAATGCATAAAATTCGTCCAAAAAATCATTGACACAGAGAGGCCTCGCCCTAGGCTTTGAATCACATAACCTCACCCAAATCACTTTTTTAAGACGCAGTCTCAATACCGGGCCACACGGCCAAGGAGGCAGCATGCCAGGCGCACGACACTCCCTCTGGGATGTGATGCGGGACAAGGGCTACTCACGGCGGGACTTCATGCAGTTCTGCACCTTCGCCGCCACCGCTGCGGGCCTGGGCACCCAGGCCACTGCTGCCGTGGCGAAGGCCTTCGAGAAGAAGGACCGCCCCCCGGTGCTGTGGCTCCACTTCCAGGAGTGCACCTGCTGCAGCGAGTCCTTCATCCGCGCCTCCCATCCGCTGGTGGCCGATGTGCTGCTGGATGCCATCTCGCTGGACTACCAGGAGACCCTCCAGGCCGCCGCTGGCCATGCCGCTGAGAAGTGCAAGAACGACGTGATGAAGAACTACGCCGGGAAGTACATCCTGCTGGTGGAGGGCTCCGTGCCCACCAAGGAGAATGGCGTCTTCTGCGTGATCGGGGGTCGCACCGCCGAGGACCTGCTGCAGGAAGCCGCGAAGGGCGCTGCCGCCATCATCGCCTGGGGCAACTGCGCCTCCTACGGCTGTGTGCAGGCCGCCAAGCCCAATCCCACCGGGGCCACGGGCATCCAGAAGCTCGTCAGCAAGCCCGTCATCAACGTGCCAGGCTGCCCGCCCATCGCCGATGTGATGGTGGCCATCGTCACCCACATCCTGCTCTTCGGCCGCATGCCGGAGCTGGACGCCCAGGGCCGCCCCAAGGAGTTCTACGGCCGCCGGGTCCACGACACCTGCTACCGCCGCCCCTACTACGATGCGGGCCTCTTCGTGGAGTCCTTCGACGACGACGGTGCCCGGAAGGGCTACTGCCTCTACAAGATGGGCTGCCGTGGCCCCGTCACCAACAATGCCTGCGCCGTCACCAAGTTCAACGGCGGGACCAGCTACCCCATCCAGTCCGGCCATGGCTGCCTGGGCTGCAGCGAGAAGGGGTTCTGGGACAATGGGCCCTTCTATCGGCACCTGCCCTCCTTCCCGGGCTTCGGCATCGAGTCCACGGCGGACAGCGTCGGCTTGGCCCTGGGTGCCGGCGCCGCTGTTGGCGTGGCGGCCCATGCGGTCTCCACCAATATCCGCAAGCGCAAGCTGATCCATGACCAGGTGGCTGAGGCCGTCCAAGACACTCCTGTCAGCGAAAAGGTGGACTGATGAGCAACCGCATTGTCATTGATCCCGTCACCCGCATCGAGGGTCACCTCCGCATCGAGGCGGTGGTGGAAAACGGCGTCGTAACGGACGCCTACAGTGCCGGCACCATGGTGCGCGGCATCGAGAAGATCCTGAAGGGCCGCGACCCCCGCGATGCCTGGGCCTTCACCGAGCGCGTCTGCGGCGTCTGCACCACGGTGCACGCTCTGGCCAGCGTGCGGTCTGTGGAGGACGCCCTCAGCATCACCGTGCCCAAGAATGCCGAGCTGGTCCGCAACCTCATGTTCTGCGCCCAGTTCGTGCAGGACCACGTGGTGCACTTCTACCACCTGCATGCCCTGGACTGGGTGGATGTGGTGAGCATGCTCAAGGCGGACCCTGTGGCCACCTCCAAACTCGCGCAGTCGCTCAGTGCCTGGCCCAAGTCCAACCCCGGCCACTTCGCGGCGGTGCAGACCCGCATGAAGAAGTTCGTGGAGAGTGGCCAGCTGGGCATCTTCGCCAACGGCTACTGGGGCCACAAGGCCTACAAGCTGCCCCCGGAAGTGAACCTCCTGGCGGTCTCCCACTATCTGGATGCCCTCGAGTGGCAGAAGGAGCTGGTGAAGATCCACGCCATCTTCGGTGGCAAGAACCCGCACCCCAACTACCTGGTGGGTGGCGTGCCTTGCTCCTTCAACCTCGAAGACGTCGGCGCCATCAACACCGAGCGCCTGAACCATGTGGGCAGCCTGATCAACGATGCCATCGCCTTCGTGGAGCAGGTCTACATCCCGGACCTGCTGGCCATCGCCAGCTTCTACAAAGACTGGGGCGCCATCGGTGGCGGTCTCCCCAACTACCTGGCCTACGGCGATCTGCCCACCAAGGGCTACAACGATCCCAGCTCCTACCTGCTGCCCCGGGGCGCGATCCTCAACCGCAACCTCAACGAGGTCCACGAGGTCAACGGCAAGAATCTGAATGAGATCAAGGAGTACATCAACCACAGCTGGTACCAGTACGGCGGTGGCGACAACGTGGGCCTGCACCCCTTCAAGGGCGAGACCGAGTTCAACTACACGGGCCCCAAGCCGCCCTACGAGCACCTCAACACGGACGGGAAGTACTCCTGGCTGAAGACGCCTCGGTGGAAGGAGAACCCCATGGAAGTGGGTCCCCTCTCCCGCATGCTGGTGGCCTATGCCAAGGGGAACACGGACGTGAAGGAGCTGGTGGGCGTGGTGCTGAAGAAGCTCGACGTGCCCATCACCGCCCTGTTCTCGACCCTGGGTCGCACCGCCGCCCGCGGCGTGGAGACCCAGATTGTGGCCCACTGGATGAAGGGCTTCTACGGCGACCTGATTGCCAACCTCAAGGCTGGTGAGACCCGCACCTTCACCAAGGAAAAGTGGGAGCCCGACACCTGGCCGGCCACGGCCGAGGGCGTGGGCATGACCGAGGCACCCCGCGGTGCCCTGGCCCACTGGGTGAGCATCAAGGATCGGGTCATCGACAACTACCAGCTGGTGGTGCCCACCACCTGGAACGCCTCGCCCCGGGACCCCAAGGGCCAGCGCTCCGCCTACGAGCAGGCCCTCATCGGCACCCCGGTGGCCAACCTCGAGCAACCGGTGGAGATCCTTCGCACCATCCACTCCTTCGACCCCTGCCTCGCCTGTGCGGTGCACCTCTACGATCCTTCCGGCAAGCACATCCACCAGGTGCAGTTCTACTGAGCGGGAGCTCCCCATGTCCTCGAGACACACCTACCGCCGGCTCTATGTCTGGGAAATGCCTGTCCGGGTCTACCACTGGCTGAATGCGCTGTCCATCTGCGTCCTCGGCGTCACCGGCTTCCTCATCGGGAAGCCCTTCACGGTGAGCCTTGCCCAGGAGGCCTCTGGCCAGTACTGGTTTGGCACGGTGCGCTTCCTGCACTTCACCGCCGGCTACGTCTTCCTGTTCAACATGCTGGTCCGCACCTACTGGGGCTTCGTGGGCAACCGCTTCGCCGCCTGGGACAAGTTCATCCCGATGACCCGCAAGGCCTGGCAGGACATCGTGGAGGTGCTGCGCATCGACATCCTGCAGACCCGTGGTACGGGCCGCATCCCACTAGGCCACAACCGCCTGGCGGGGCTCATCTACTTCGTCACCTTCCTCATCTTCATGTTCCAGGGCTTGACGGGCTTTGCCCTCTACGGCCCCATGAGCCACTCGGTCCTCGGCAAGATGGCCGCTTGGGTGGTGCCTCTCATGGGCGGCGAGCTGGTGGTCCGTCAGTGGCACCACGCCATGCTCTGGTTCTACGTCCTGTTCACGGTGGTCCACGTCTACCTCGTCTTCTACCACGACTACGTGGAAGGCCGCGGCACGACCTCCTCCATGGTCGGTGGCTGGAAGTTCGAACGGGAAGACCTGCTTGAAGATTGACGGTCGCACCCTGGTCCTTGGCATCGGCAATGTCCTCCTCGGTGACGAGGGGGTGGGCGTTTCTGTCGTCGACCACCTCCAGGCGGAGGGGGGGCTGCCCTCCTATGTGGACCTCCTGGATGGCGGCACGGGCAGCCTCGTGCTGCTCGAGCCCATGCGCGAGGCCCGCCGGATGATCCTGATCGATGCCACGGCGGACGGCCAGCCACCGGGCACCGTGCAGCGCCTGGAGCCACGGTTCTCGACGGAGTACCCCGTCACCCTCACGGCCCACGACATCGGCCTGCGCGACCTGCTGGACAGCTTCTACCTGCTGGGCGAGGAGCCCGAGGTGGTGCTGTTCGCCGTCTCCATCGGCTGGCCCCAGGACATGCGCTACAGCCTCAGCCCTGCGGTGGCGGCGGCCCTGCCGACCATCGCTGCGGCCGTCCGCCAGGAATGCCGCCGGCCCTGACCGGTCCTCTGTGCGACCCTTGGCTCATTCCCCGGACGCCCCATGACCGCCGAACCCTTCGCCCTGGCCTGCCCCCGCCCCCTGCGCCACGACTCGGTGCAGATGGCCCATGGGGGCGGCGGCCGCCTCATGAAGGAGCTCATCGAGGGGCTCTTCCTGCCCATCCTGGGGGCAGATCCGGCGGGCCTCCACGACAGTGCGGTGGTCGAAGCCGGCGGCGCTCGGCTGGCTTTCACCACGGACGGGTTCGTGGTGCATCCCCGGGCCTTCCCTGGGGGCAACCTGGGGGAGCTGGCGGTCTACGGCACGGTGAATGACCTGGCCATGGCCGGGGCCCGGCCCCTGGCCCTGAGCAGCGCCTTCATCCTGGAGGAGGGCCTCCCCTTCGCCGAGCTGACCCCCCTGGTGGCCGCCATGAAGGCGGCGGCGGACCGCTGCGGCGTGCGCCTCGCCACCGGCGACACCAAGGTGGTGGACCGGGGCAAGGCGGACGGCGTGTTCATCACCACCGCCGGCATCGGCCTGATTCCCGCCGGGGTGGAACTGCACCCGCGTCGGGTGCGCCCGGGGGATGCGGTCCTGGTGAGTGGGGACCTGGGTCGGCACGGCATCGCCGTCATGTCCGTGCGGGAGGGCATCCGCTTCGAGACCCCGGTCACCAGCGACTGTGGGCCCGTGCACCACCTGGCGGCGGCCCTCCTGGCTGCGGGCCTCGACGTGCACTGCTTCCGGGACCCCACCCGGGGCGGCCTGGCCTCCGTACTCAATGAGATCGCAGCTTCCGCTGGGGTGGCCATCGAAGCCGACGAGGCCGCCATTCCCGTCGACGAAGCCGTGGCGGCGGCCTGCGAGATCCTGGGCCTGGATCCCCTCTACGTGGCCTGCGAGGGGCGCCTGGTGGCCTTCCTGCCCGAGGCTGAGGTTGAGCAAGCGCTGGAGGTTCTCCGAGCCATTCCCGAGGGGCAGGGCGCAGCCCGCATCGGGCGGGTGGTGGAAGGGCCAGCGGGCCGAGTGGGGCTCCGCACGGTCCTGGGGACCTCCCGGCTGCTGGATCTTCTCAGCGGCGAGCAGCTGCCTCGGATTTGCTAGGCGGGCCTAACGCAGGACCCCGAACACCTTCCGCCAGCCTTCGAAGCGGATGCCAGATTCCAGGCGCACCAGGGCCCAGCACTCGCCGCGGGGATCGGCCTCGGGGGCGTGGCGGGTGCCGCGGGTGTGCTCGATCCAGTCCCCTGGGCCCAGGTGGGCCGGGCCATCCTGCAGGCCACCGCACAGCAGCACGGAGACCTCAGGACCCTCATGGCCGTGGCTGGGCACCCGGGCACCCCCCGGCAGGCGGGCCACGCTCAGAGAGGCACCGGAACGGGCGTCCTGGAGCACCCGGGTGATGCGGCCGTTCCCTAGGTTAGACCAGCGCCAGCGGCTCTCCGGGGGCAGGTGGGGTCGCAGCGCCTCGACTGGATCCCCAGCTGCGGGAGTGATGGCCTGCTCGCCACCCTGGGTTTCCCGGCAGGTGGAGCAGTGGCCCAGGTGAATCCGCAGGAGGAGGGCCGTGAAGGCATCGCCCCCTTCCTCGAGGGCGCGCCAAGCGGCAGGCTCTGGATGGTGCAGGGGACCTTTGGGGATGCGGCCTTCACGGAGGGCGGCCAGGGCGCCGGCCAGCGCCCCTTCAGCCCGGTCTTCCTGAGCCCCGTCCCAGGCCCGGGCCACCAGGGCCGGGGTGCGGGCAAAGGCCTCGAGGAAGGTGCGACAGGGGGGACAGATGGCCAGGTGGACCTTCAAGCCCAGCCAGTCCAGGGGGCCCAGAGAGCCTTCTTCGTAGTCCGTGAGGAGGGCCGTGACCCGCTCGCAGGTGGGGACCAGGACCGTCATCGCACCCCTCCCGTCGGAGCAAACTCGGGCAGCAGGGCCCGGAGCGCCAGGCGGGCTCGATGCACCCGCTGGCGGACCAGCTCCCGGGTAATGCCCAGGTGGTCCGCGATCTCTTCGGTGTTCCAGCCCTCCAGATCCCGGAGAACGAAGACCGCCCGCTGATCATCGGAGAGCCGATCAAGACCCGCCCGGACCCGGGACTTCAGTTCTTCCTGCTGAACCATCACCAGTGCCTCCGCGTCCTCGCTCCAGTCGAGGACGATGTCCTCACTCATGTGATGCCCGTCGTCGCCGAAACGTGGCATCAGATCCTCGATGGCGTCCTCCCGGCGGCGGACCCGCTTGCGGCGGGCCATGAGGGCCTGGTTCACGCAGATGCGATAGGCCCAGGTGCTGAACTTGCTGGCGCCCTGGAAGTTCGGGAGCTCCCGAAAGAGGGTGATGAGGGCGTCTTGGAGGGCGTCCTGGCTCTCGGCCTCGTTGCCCAGGATCCGGTCGATGACCCGGAAGAACATGCCCAGGTGGGGCCGGACCAGGGTCTCAAAGGCGGCGCTGTCGCCCTCGGCGGCGGCACGGAGCAGGGGGGCCTCGGCGCTAAGCGGAACAGGCTCAGGCATCGGCGGGCCTCGGGAGGCGGGGCAGGCGGATGGTGAAGGCCGAGCCTAGGCCCAGGCCTCGGCTGGAGGCCCGGACCAAGCCGCCATGACGGGTGACGATCTCCTTGACCAGGAAGAGGCCCAGGCCCGTGCCTGCCACCTGGCGGGTCAGCTCGTCCCCTACTCGGAAGAAGCGCTGGAAGAGGTGGGGCAGGTCCTTGGCGGCCAGTCCATGGCCAAGGTCGCTCACCACGATGCGGACATCCTCCCCGTCCTCGTCCAGGGTCACGGTGGTCGACCGGGGCTCGGGGGCGTACTTGTAGGCATTGCTGAGCAGGTTCTCGATGACGGTGCCCAGGGCCTTGGGGTCGGCGTGGGTCCAGAGGGGTTCGGTGCTGAGGTTCAGGCGCAGCCCCAGGGCGCCGACCCCCAGCCGGTGGTCCATGTCCTCGCAGAGCTCCCGGAGCCAGGGCTCCAGCTCCAGGGGCTCCGGGTGGATCACCAGGTTGCCGGCCTCGGCGCGGGCCACGTCCAGCAGGTTGCCCACCAGCTCGTTCAGACGCTCCAGATCCCGCTCCATGAGGTCCCGGATGCGGGCTCGCTGGTCATCGGGTAGGGTGCGGGTGAAGAGGGTCTCGGTCCAGACCCGCAGGGAGGCGATGGGCGTCTTGAGTTCGTGGGTAACGGCGGACGTGAAGTTGCGCTGCCGCTGCCGCAGGTCCAGCTCCTCCGAGAGCTTTCGGTAAAGCAACACCAGGCCGGACAGCACCACCACCACCATGAAGGCGCCCTCGGTGACCGCCCGGAAAACGGTGTGCCAGCGCTGGTTCTCCAGCTCGAGGACGGGCTCGGGCCGGAGGGTCAGGTAGGCGGCCCCATCCAGCAGGGCCGGGTCATCCAGGGCGATGGGTGCGGGCACCACCGCCACATGGGGATAGCGGCTCTGGATCCGCTTGCGGCGCTGCTCCAGGTCCGGCAGGTTTGGCAGGTGACCCTTCAGGAGCCCGGCCCGGGAGGCACTGCCGGGCTGGTTCTTGGAAAGGATGCTCAGCCCATCCAGCTGCCAGGCCTCGGCCCGAGTGGCCCTCAGGGCCCGGATGCGGGCCTCCATGAGCCGGGAGGACTCCCGGATCTGCACGTTGCACCACCAGCCCACCTGGACGCATAGGACCACCGACACAGCCAGAAAAATGATGCGCTGAAGCGGGAAGGTGGAGGGGCGGGTCGCCATCCTTCCATCTTGGACGAATTTTCACCCCCTTGGCAGACCGTCTGCGCAGGACCATCCTGAACCCCATGGCGAATCCGGATCGTCCCTCGGGTCCTAAGGCGACCCCACCCCCGCTCCTGGCGGGCAGCGGCCCCAAGCCGACTGCACCGGCCCAGGCGGCCCGGCCCCAGGCGGCGGAGACCGTGCTGGAGCTCATGCAGACCCAGCGACAGCTCACCTCGTCCCTCCAGGAGATCCGGGACCTGCGGGCCCGCCTGAGCCAGCGCTCCCACCAGATGCAGGTGCTTCGCCACGTCTCCGAGATTCTTGCTGCCACCTCCAAGGGCGGCCAGGTGGTGAGCGTGGTGCTGGATGTGCTGGCCCAGGAGTTCCACTGCCGAAGGGCCGTGGTCTGGACCCTGGAGGATGGTGGTGCCAGCTATGTGCCCCGGGATGGCACGGGCCTCACCCGGGCCGAGTGGTCCAGCCTGCGCCTGCCGGCACCGAACCCTTTCCCAGCCACGCCCCTGGTGCTGTTCCAGGGCCAGTGGCTAGACCAGGCCTGCGATGGCCCCTCCCTGGGTCCCCTGCGGGGTGAGGACGGCGCCCAGCTCTACTTCATCCCCTTCGAGAATCAGCTCCTCCTGCTGGGCTTCGCCATCCTGGCCATGCCGGCTGAGCGGCGCTGGGAGGAAGAGGAACTGGACTCCATCACCATCCTCCAGCGGCAGACCGCCATCTCCCTCTACAACGCCTGGCTGTTCCACGACCTGTCGGACCAGCGGGATGCCCTCCAGCGCCAGGCTCTGGAGCTGGAGCGCGTCAACGACGCCCTTCGGGAAGCGGACCAGCTGAAGAGCGAGTTCCTGGCCCTCACCAGCCACGAGCTGCGCACCCCACTGACGGGCATTCTGGGCTTCACGCGGCTGGTGATGGACGGCCTCTACGATGACGCCGAGGAAATGCACTCCATGCTCATGGACAGCTATGTCTCGGGCCAGCACCTGCTCGGGCTCCTCAACGACATCCTGGACCTGGCCAAGATCGAGTCCGGCAAGCTGGAGGTCCACCCGGTGCCCCACAGCTTGGCTGCCCTGCTGGACGAGGTGAAGCCCATTGCCGAGGCCTATCCCCGCAAGCCCGGCGTGGCTCTGGTGTGGCCGGAAGCCCTGGACCTGCCGGATGTCCATGTGGATCCCCACCGCTTCAAGCAGGTGCTGCTCAACCTGCTGTCCAATGCCCTCAAGTTCACCCGGGAGGGGAGCGTCTCCGTCGACGTGGAACGCAACCCAGGCACCCTCACCCTCCTCGTGATCGATACGGGCATCGGCGTCAGCACCGAGTCCCAGGCCCGCCTGTTCCAGAAGTTCGCCCAGGCGGAGGGCGGCCACAGCCGGGAGTTCGGCGGCACCGGCCTCGGCCTCGTGATCTGCAAGCACCTCATGGGCATGATGGGCGGCTCCATCAGCCTCACCAGCGAAGGCCTGGGGAAGGGCAGCACGCTGAGGGTGACGATGCTGATTGCTTAAGGGGGCTGTCGGCTGTCAGCTATCAGCTATCAGCTAAAGCGTTGGGGCCGGCGGAGTTTTATCAGGAGGGCCGTGGCCATTCTCTGGATCACCTTGATGTGTTCGGTCAGCTGCTCCGAATCGCGCGGTGGTAGGTAGCCGAGGTCTGTTGTCAGGAGGACCTGGTATTCCAATTCGGAAGCTGAGCCCAGGCCCATCTGGATGAACCGGGCGAAGTCTGCATCCGAGCCGCGGCCACAGCCCTCGGCGAAGTTGGTGGCGATGGAGGCGGCGGACCGGCGCATCTGCCTCGTGATGCCGAATTGTTCGACAGAGGGGAAAGAGGCGGTGGACATGTAAACGGAGAGCACCAGCTGATGGGCCTCCCGCCACACCGCCAGGTTCCTGAAGTCCTGCATGTTGGCCTCGGATTGGAACTCCGAGCATAGTCCTCCAGTAGCCTGGTCTATCCTTGAATCAGGCCCGAAAACCTCGACATGGGCCCCGCCGACAGCCGACACCCGACAGCCGACAGCCAATAGCTGATAGCTGATAGCTGATAGCTGATAGCCGATAGCCATTACCCGGAGCCCCCATGCCCTATTCCCGCCGCCCCGAGTTTCTGCCTTTCACCCGCCCCATGGTGGGGGAAGAGGAGATTGCGGAGATCATCGACACGATCCACAGCGGCTGGATCACCACGGGGCCCAAGTCGGCGAAGTTCGAGGAGGCGCTGCAGGCCTACAACGGCGTGCCTCACTGCCTGGCCATGAACAGTGCCACCACGGCCCAGGAGATCACCATGCAGGTCCTGGGGCTGCAGCCTGGGGATGAGGTCATCACCACCTCGCTGACCTGGGTGAGCACCCTCAGCACCATCGTCCTGCAGGGGGGCGTGCCGGTGCTGGTGGACATCGACCCCGTGACCCTCAACCTGGATCCCGCCAAGGTCGAGTCGGCCATTACGCCCCGGACCAAGGGCATCATCCCCGTGCACCTCACGGGCCTGCCTTGCCCCATGGAGGCCATCTGGAGCATCGCCGAGAAGCACGGCCTCTGGGTGGTGGAGGACGCCGCCCAGGCCATGGGCGCCCACTACCAGGGCACCAAGATCGGTGGCAATCCCCGCTCGGTGATGAGCGTCTACAGCTTCCACCCCAACAAGAACATGACCACCGGGGAGGGGGGCGCCATCGCCTTTTTCAACGACGACTACGAGGGCCGCATCAAGCGCCTGCGCTTCCACGGCATCGACCGGGATGCCTGGAAGCGCTTTGCCAAGGAGGGCAGCCCGCACACGGAGGTCTTCGAGCCTGGGCGCAAGGCCAACTTCATGGACCTGCAGGCGGCCATGGGCCTGCACCAGATTAAGAAGCTGGACGCCTTCAATGCCCGGCGCGGCGTGCTGTTCCAGCGCTACCTGGACCTGCTGGGGGACCTGGAGGAGCTGCTCCTGCCCTGGGCGGGCGACGCCGACCATGGGCACTGCTTCCACCTCTTCGTGCTCCGCATCCATCCGGAGAAGCTGGGGCTGGACCGGGATGCCTTCGTGGCGGCCCTCAAGGAGGAGAACATCGGCACCGGCATCCACTACCGGCCGGCCCACGTACACCCCTGGTACCGCGACTTTTATGCTGCCCACCCCCAGCACCTGCCCAAGGATGGCCTGCCCCACAGCGAGTGGAGCGGCGAGCGCCTCCTGAGCCTGCCCCTCTGGCCCGGCCTCACCGAGGCCGACCAGGACCAGGTGGTGGCGGCCATCAAGCAGGTCATCGGCAGGAACTGAAGGCGGGGATAAGTCCGCATCCGACCTGGATTAACCAGGGAAATAGCTTCTGCCGATAGGGGATTGAGGTCGGTCCCCTATTGCTTAATCTCGTTGTGATCCTCCTGTCGGTGTTGCTGCAGATTGTGGCGGCCGGCTTGGCCCTGCGCCTCAACCGGACGGCCGGTCGGCCCTTGGGATGGATCCTTCTCTCCAGTGCCCTGGTGCTGATGGCGGCCCGGCGCATCTATGCTCTGGCTACCTTTGCTGGAACCCGGTTCCCGGACACCCTGGTCCCCATGGAGGCTTTCGGCCTGGCCATCTCGGCCCTGATGGTGGCAGGCGTGATCCTCATCCAGGATGTCTTCCGCATCAAGGCTGACCAGGCTACTGCCCTGGAGACCAGGTCGGCCCAGGTCCGGGAGGAGGCCGACAAGCTCCGGGCGGTCATGGCCGCAGCACCTGTTCCCCTGCTCATCGCTGAGGACTCCCTCTGCTGGACCATCCGGGGCAATCCCGCTGCGGACACCCTCCTGCGCATGAGCACCGGCTCCAACCACTCCCTGTCAGCCATCGGCCCCGAGCGCCCGGTCCACTTCCGCTTCCTGAGGGACGGCAAGGAGATCCGTCCGGAGGACCTGCCTCTCCAGCAGGCGGCCCTGCGGGGCATCGAGCTGCGTGATGTGCCCCTGGAGCTGGCCTTCTCCGATGGGGAGGTGCGCCACCTCATGTCCTACGCCACCCCCATGCGGAACCAGGATGGGCAGGTCAGTGGGGCTGTCTGCTGCATGGCGGATATCACCGACCTGCGTCGGGCTGAAGCCGCCCTGCTGGCCAGCGAGGCCGAGGTCCGGCGGAGCGCCGATCGCCTGGGGGCGCTGGTTCGCCTCAGCCAGGTGGACAATACCAGCCTCCGGGAGGTGCTGGCGTTCGGGCTGGATGAGGCCGTGGCCCTCACGGCGAGCGCCATCGGCTACCTCTACTTCTACGACGAGTCCCGGGAGGAATTTACCAAGTTCTCCTGGTCGCACGGGGCCCTGTTGGCTGGCGAGCCCGACGAACAGCAGTCCTCCAGTCCACTGGCTGCCACGGGTATCTGGGGCCAGGTGGTGCGCCTCCGGGGTCCGGTTCTCCTGAATGGGGTCGAGGCCTGCCAGGCCAAGGTGGGGGACTTTCCGGAAGGTCTGGTTCCCCTGCGCCGCTTCCTGAGCGTGCCTGTGCTCCGGGGCTCCCAGATCGTTGCGGTGGTGGGGGTTGGCAACAAGGAGGCCCCCTACAGCGAGAAGGATGTCGAGCAGCTGAACCTCTTCATGAACGGGCTGTGGGCCATCGTGGAGCGCCGCAACGCTGAAGAAGCCTTGGCCAAGGCCCGGAAGATGGAGAGCCTGGGCATGCTGGCGGGGGGCATCGCCCACGACTTCAACAACATCTTCCAGGCCATGGTCGTGAACCTGGAGCTGGCGGAGGCCAGCCTGCCCGAGGAGTCCCGGGAGCACACCTACCTCCATCGTCTCCGGTCGGGCCTGGACCGGGCCTCTCGCCTGAGTCGGGACATCCTCCACAGCTCCGGTGGCGACCTGCGGCGCCCTGAGTCCCTGGAGCTGAACCCGATGGTTGCGCAGGTGCTGGAGCAGCTGCGGCTACCGGTGCAGCGAGACTTCGGCCAGGACCTGCCCCGGGTGATGGTGGACCCGGTCCTCCTGGGGCGGGTGGTGGAAGGCTTCGTGTCCAACGCCCATGAGGCCAGCAATGCCTCTGGCAGGATCGTTCGGGTTCGCACCTTCCTGCGGTCAGTGACGCCCCTGGACCTGGGCACCGGGCACTGGCCTGAGCCGGTGGAAGCTGGCCCTTACGCCGTGATCGAGATCTCTGATCAGGGGCACGGCATCGATCCCGCAGCACTGCCCCGGATCTTCGATCCCTTCTTCACCACCCGGGGGCTGGGGCGGGGTCTCGGTCTGGCCGCCGCCCTGGGCATCGTGCGCAGTCACCGGGGCGGGATTCAGGTGGAGAGCATCCTCGGGGTGGGCAGCGTGTTCCGCATCCACTTCCCCTGCCCGGACCTCCCGGAGGTGCTGCCACTGGCATCCACCGAAGGCGTCCGGGGGCGGAACCTGGTGCTCCTGGCAGATGATGAGGCTGAGCTCCGGGAAGTCATGGGAGAGATGCTGGAGTCCTGGTTCGGCCTGCAGGTGGTGGCGGCTGCGGACGGGCAGGAAGCGCTGGAGACCTTTGCCCGGGACCCTCAGGCTTTCGACCTGGTGATCCTGGACGCCAGCATGCCCCGCATGGGCGGCGTAGAGGCCTTCCAGGCCATGCGGGGCATCCGGCCGGGCTTACCTGGGATCCTCTGCAGTGGCTACGCCTTGCCCGTGTCCCGGGAGCGGGCCATCGCCGACGGGTTTGCCGACTTCCTCCGGAAACCCTTCAGCAGCGCAGAACTCGAGGCCATGCTGGACCGCGTGATGGGCCAGCGCACCGGGCACTAAGCGGACCTTGAGCTTCAAGGATCTCCACGATATTTCAGTTCGTCTCGCGTATCGGTGCAGCCGATACCGAGAAGAACACGAAGAACTGCCTTAGATAGGGCACGAAGCAAGTCGTCGCGCCGACAGGGCATCTGGGCCTGCGGCCCCCGGTCGCGTGCGACCGGCCAAGGGGGCGGCGGCTGGAACGGCTTTTTTGGGGATCTTCCGGGATTTCAGGGAAAGAAATCTCACCGCAGAGAACACAGAGAACGCAGAGGAAAACAGGCAAGGGGAGGCTGAAAAGAAAGGAAGGAACGCGGAGGAAAACCGAGGAGCTGAGGAGAGCGGAGAACGGCCTGAGTGCTTGGGTCGGCGCGCCTCTGCGCTCTCTGCGTTCTCTGTGGTTGGCAGTTCGTTTTTCCCGGGATTCCCGGATGAACCTTTTTTCTTTAATTGCAAATGAAGTTCAGCCCAGCCGCTCGTGGGGCAGGGCGGGGACGGGGGCGTAGATGGTGCTGAGGGAATCCACCATGTAGAGGTTCCCCACCCGGCCCGTGTAGGCGCAGGCGAACTGCTGGACCTGGTCGGCAAACCGGGTCTGCTCATCCCGGTCCCGGAACATGGGTCCCCAGAGCGGATTGAAGGCGGCCTCGACCCGCGCCAGGGTGGTTTCGAGCTCCTGTGCCTGGGCCGCGGCCCGCACCTCCAGGGCCTCCGTGCTGGCGGCCAGGTGGGCCGCCTCGTGGTCCAGGGCCTGGGCGGCCTCGGGGCCCATGCGTGGCCCCAGCACGTGGCTGTGGGCCCGGTTCCGCTTCCACTGGTCCAGCAGGACGGAGGCCCGGCGCTGGGTCCGTCGCCGGGCGGTCTCCAGGGCCTGCAGTCCCCGCAGGTCATTGGCCCTTGCCTCCAGGATCCGAAGCTCCCGCTCCAGCTCCGGCACCAGCATGAGGGTGCGCCAGGAAGCGTTCTTCTTGGAGCGGAGGACATCGCCGTAGATGTGGTCGCCCACATAGAGCACCTGCTCCCCACTGGCACCCAGCATGGTCTCCAGCCAGGTCGCATGGCCCCCGGTGTAGCAATGGGGATGCCCCGCCAGGGGGTGGGCTTCCGGCGCCTCCAGGAAGAAGGCCGGCTTCTGGCTGCTCACCACCACCAGATCGAAGTAGTCGGTCCAGCGGGGCCTGGCCTCGTCCAGGCCGTTCAGGAGGTGGCTCAGCACACCATCGGTGAAGGCCCAGTCGCTGTTGGTGAGGAGGAAGAGCTTCTTGCCCTCTCGCTTGAGGCGGTCCAGAGCCAGGGAAAGCTGGGGGTCCTTGGGGATGAAGAAGTCCCGGTGCTGCAGGATCTCGGCCTTCATCTCGCCGTTCCGGTGGACCGTGTCCACGGCCCACCGTACGTCCCCGAAGAGCTGAAGGTAGTTGTCGGCCTTCAGGGCGCCGCAGTCCAGGCCATCCACCATCCGGGCGTAGAGGTGGCTCTCGGGAATCTCAAACAGCGTGTCGATGCAGCGAAACCCCTTTGCGGCAGTGGCCAGGCGCCGACGGCCGTAGGTGGCCTCCAGCTCCGTCCGGTCCATGGGTCGGGTCCCGTGGCAGGCCCGCACCGCCTGACGCTCGCGATTCAGCTTCAGGAGGTTCCCCCGGAGGCCATCCAGCACCAGGCCGCGCACGGCGAAGTCGGGGTCGTAGGTGGTCTCCAGCAGCCAGGGGGAGTAGCCCCGCTCCCGCACCAGCAGGCGGGCAGCCTTCTTGAAGGCCAGGTCATCGATCTCGGGCGAGCGGTAGCGGGCCAGGGTGTGGTCCATGTCGAACCCGATCGCGCGGATGGTCCCCATGGGCAGGGTGCGCAGGGCGTAGACCTTGTGCGCCGGGGGCAGACGGTCCTCGCCTTCCACCAGGGGTGGCGAGGCGAGGAGGGCTGGGTCCGAGGCGTTCATGGCTGAAGTCTACTCGGCAGAAGCTACGGGCTGGTGGAGTCCTGGCGCAGGAGGCTCCCTCAGCCCTCTTCCGTGCCTATTCCATGCGTGATGCTCTGATGCCCGAAGACGCCGGCCGCCAGGGCGCGGAACCGCTCGGAGTGGCCCCAGTCCTTCTCCTGGTCCATCCAGAGCTTGTAGTGGATGAGCTCGTGCTCGAGGATGCGCCGCTGCACCTGCTCCGGGTCGTGGCAGTTCATCCCGCACACCTGCTGGGGCCAGGGCCAATCGCGCCGCCGCAGGAGGGGGATGCTCAGGCGGATCTCCGGGTGCCACTTGCCCCGGGCATCCTTCTCGATCACGAAGAGCCCCGCGCAGCGGGCCATGCGGGGGGACCAGACCACGGGGGGCGGCGCGAGGTCCCAGCCGGCTTCGCGGAGGATGGCTTGAGCCTTCTGGCGGAGGGTGATGGGCATGCCCTAGTTTGGGGCAGATCAGGTCTGAAACGGCATTGGTCGAAATCCTGCCCTGAGTTGTGAAACTCTAAGCCCTTCGGGAGGAAAGAGCGGAGAGTCTCGTTAGAAAATTTTTTATTTTTAAATGAGTATCTAGTCAATTTAATTAATATTTAGACAAATAAATGAAAATCCTAGACAAAGTTTGCACCAATAGAAATGTGAATTAGGCTGGTGCATCGATCTATTTTTTAAAAATTCGGAGAATAGTTGTGGATCAAATCATTTTTTTCAATGATTTCTGAAAATAACAATATATGATTATGCAAATAATTCAGTTATAATTTTTAATGAGGTTTAATATGAATAGACTGTTGATTTGTATTTTAATAATATTTATTAATAATATATATATTCATGCACAAACCCATCCAGGGATTCAGCAAAAACAATCATCAGATCCTTGCTGGGATTTTTCTGGTGATGCGTATGTAAAGTGCATCGACGCCTTGAATGCAGGTTCTTCAAGCAAAAGTTGTAGTCAACTTTGCCCACAAAATTGCACCGAACCAATCGACAGCCCTTTATACAAGGGTACTTGTGATGCCCTAATAGAGGAATGCAACGGGACACCCCAGTCAGCCATTTGTAAGTGTGATGGAAAGGGCAATGCCCCCTTTTACAAGCTCGGTATCAAACATCTTAGATATCAAAAATCTAA
>CAITBU010000099.1 GCA_903890595.1 uncultured Holophagaceae bacterium
GCCTCGTCCCAGCGTCGGTGCGTGCTTTTTTGAGGGGCTAACGGCTATCAGCTACTGCGGGGGCCAGCCTCGCTCCGGCGTCGTTGCGTGCTTTAGCCGATGGCTGATAGCTGACAGCCAATCCTGTCCCAGCCCCGCTCCAGCGTCGTTGCGTGCTTTAGCCGATGGCTGATAGCTGACAGCTAATAGCCCCTACCCCAGCTCCGCCCTCAGCGCGCCCAGGTACGCCAGCATGGCGGCTTGGCGATCGGCGGCGCGGCGGCGGCCGGCGGGGGTCTTCATGCCCTCGGCCAGCTTGAGGAGCTTGCGTTCGAAGTGATCCAGGCTATAGGCCTTGTCGTCCAAGGGCCGGTCGTCAGCCCAGGGGTCCTCCGGGTGCCAGAGGCTGGCGCCGAAGCTGGCTCCGGTGGCGAAGACGCGGGCCACGCCCACGGCGCCCAGGGCCTCCAGGCGGTCGGCATCCTGGACGACCTCAGCCTCCAGGCTGGCGGGGGCGCCCCCGCCGCTCCAGCTGTGGGTGGCCACGGCCGCTGAAACTTGGTCGGCCAGGGCCTCCAGGCCCGGGGTCTCCCGGCACCAGCGGGGCACCAGGTCCGCCGCCATCTGGGCGGTGAGGGGGGACTCCGGGTGGTTCTTGGGGCGGTAAACGAGGTCGTGAAGGAGCGCCGCCGCGACGCAGACCTGGAGGTTGGCTCCTTCCTCGCGGGCCATGACCTCCGCCAGGCGGGCCACCCGCAGGATGTGCCCCAGGTCGTGGGCCGAGTCCCGTGAGAAGGGCTCTTCGGCAAAGTGGCTGCGGAGGCGGGCCAGCAGGGTCTGGAACCAGGGCAAGGCGGGCGTTTCGGGCATCGTTCCAGGCTAGGGCATGGTCCGCCCCGGCGGAAGGCGCAGATCGTCATACCATGGAGGGTTCCGGCCCGGAGGCCCCATGCGCATTCTCGTGACCCTCGCCCTCAGCCTCTGCGGCGCAGTGGCGGGCTGGGCCCAGCGGGCGGACGCCAACTTCGATCCAACAAAGGATGTGGGCCTACGCTACGAGAAGGGTGCGGTGGTGGTCGGCGTACCGCCGGGTGCCCACCTCAAGGCCTCCTTCATGGCCGTGGCCAAGCAGGGCGGTCCCGGGACCCTCAAGGCCGGTCCGCTGCCCCCAGCACCAGACCAGGACGAGCTGGGTGATGGCATCTGGCATGGCCAGGTGAAGATTCCCCTGCAGGGCAGCGGTCTCAGCGGCACCGTGACCCTCGCCGTGACCTATCAGCCCTGCACCGAGGGCGAGGGTGGGGTCTGTTATCCGCCTACCACTAGGACGTTGTTGGTGAAGGCGAGCGAGATTCCGACGGTAAAACCGGCGGAAAGCGCGCCGGTTTTACCGATGGAAAAAGCTACGGAAGGGGTGAAGGTCGAGGCGGCTCCAATTGTGCCGCCGCCTGTGGCGGTGGCAACGTCCACACCGGCGCCTGCCCCGGAGCGGTCGGGGCTGCTGCTGTCTCTGCTGCTGGTGTTCCTGGCGGGCATGGGGGCTTCGCTGACGCCCTGCGTTTTTCCGATGATCCCCATCACCATGGCCATCATTGGCGCCAAAGGCGGGGGCAAGGCCAAGGGGTTCGCGCTCTCCGGCACGCTGGTGCTGGGCATGGCGGTGACCTACACCACCCTGGGGGTGCTGGCCGCTCGGAGCGGCGCCGCCTTTGGGGCCTTCGCTCAGAAGCCAGGCTTCCTGATTCCCGTGTCTCTGCTCTTTGCCGCTTTTGCGGTGTCGCTCTTCGGTGCCTTCGAGATCGCCCTGCCCTCGGGCCTGGCTGCGAAGCTCCAGGGGGACGGCACCCGCAAGGGCTTCGGTGGGGCCTTCCTCATGGGCCTGGCCCTGGGGCCGCTGTCAGCGCCC
Source organism: uncultured Holophagaceae bacterium (assembly GCA_903890595.1). GTDB lineage: Bacteria > Acidobacteriota > Holophagae > Holophagales > Holophagaceae > Geothrix. Next base: position 1,886 of record CAITBU010000099.1, read on the forward strand.
TGTGTGGGGCCGGTCATCGGGGCGGTGCTGGTGGCCATCGCCCAGCAGGGGGATGTGTGGCTGGGGGGCCTCCAGCTCTTCTTCTTTGCCCTGGGCATGGGCGTGCTGTTCCTGGTGGTCGGCACCTTCTCGGCGGCGCTGCCCCGCAGTGGTGACTGGCTCACCCGCTTCAAGCAGGGCATGGGCCTGGTGGTCCTGGGCTTCGCTGCCTGGAACGTGCGCCTGGTGGTGCCGGAGTGGACGAACTTTGCCCTGTGGTCCGCAGTCCTCCTCACCGGTGCGGCGGTCTTCGGTGCCTTCGAGTCCGCTGCCGGATTGGTGGCTCAGCTCCGCCGGGGTGCGGCAGTCTTGTTGCTGGTCCTGACCGTCCTCCTGGGCATCCGCGCCACCGAAGCCGCGCTCAGCATCACCCTCCTAGGCACTTCCAACAGCCGAATCGTCGAAGGCGATTCGGCTAACAAAGGCTGGCTGGAGCAGGACCTGGAAGCCGCCCTCGCCAAGGC
>CAITBU010000100.1 GCA_903890595.1 uncultured Holophagaceae bacterium
ATGCCGGTAGCCGTTCCAGGCCAGGGTGCCCACCCGGTCTCCAGGCTGGCAGCCCAAGCGGGCCAAAGCCTGGGCCAGCTTGCGGGAGCGCAGCTCGGCCTCGGCCCAGGTGGTGCGGTGGAGGTCCCCCTCCACCCGCCGGGACACGATCTCCGTGTCGCCGCTGTGGCGCGCCGCATGAGTGATCAGGTGGGAGATCAGCAGCGGAATCTGCATCATCTGACCGGCCAGCAGGTTCATGGGTGGCTCCGGGGTGTTGGGGTGTACCGGATTGTCGCCATTCAGGATGCAGGGGTCAACATGAGGACCGAGCGGAGGTAGAAAGGCGTCCTTCCCGATGGGAAAGAATTTTTGACGGGGATAAGAGGGATGGACGGGGATGACTGCGAAAAGCAAAAAGGGCTTAGCCACAGATTCCACGGATTTCACGGATAGAGCAAAAGCCTAGCCGGGGATGCACGGGGAGTGCTGGGATAGGGTGTGTGGCCAGCCCAGCATGGGCTCCAGTCCGGGGCGCCGCTGCCGCGCCTCTTGGGGGGCGCGGCCGTGGCACCCCGGGCTGACTTCCGGCATCGCCGGAAGCCGCCTCCGGCGGGCCCATGCGGCGAGTGGGTCGGCGGCCATCTGCGAATTCCGCGGTTCCGCTTTATCCCCCAAATCCCCAAATCGGTGGCGAAGTTTTATTGCGACACCCCGCCCTTTTCCGAAGCCCTCTGCTCCTCGGCCTTTCTCAGCGTAGAAAAGGCAGTTGTCCTTATCCTCGTCCATCCCTCTTATCCCCGTCCAAAGGCACTTCTCTTTGACCCCCTGTTCCAGATTTTGTTCTTGAATATTCAGGGCTGAGGCCTGTCCGTGCGTGTTTTTTACTTATTTGGCTGTCCCCTCAGGGCGGGATCCACTATCGTTCTTCCATGGAAACCGTTGTCGTAACCGGGATCGGGCTGGTGTCCTGCCTGGGGCACGACTTGGAGGGCATTGCCACGGCCCTGCGAGAGGCGCGGAGCGGCGTGGTGGTGGACCCGGTGCGGGTGGCCATGGGCTTCCACTCGCCGCTGACGGGGGCCATCCGGGACTTCGATCCAGCTGTCTTACTGTCCCGCAAAGAGCGCCGCGCCATGGGGGAGCCCGCCCTCTATGCGGCCGTGGCCGCCTTGCGTGCCCTGGCGGATGCAGACCTCTCCCGGGATGCCCTGGCCCGACCCGAAGCGGGCGTGATCCTCGGCAACGACTCCGTGGCCGAGGCCACCCGCTGGGCTGTGGACGAGACCCGCGCCGTGGGCTCCACGCGCACGCTGGGCTCGGCGGCCGTGGTGGAGTCCATGACCTCCTCGCCGAGCATGAATCTGTCGGTGTTGCTGCGCACCCAGGGGGCCTGCTGGAGCGTCGCCGCCGCCTGTGCCTCCGGGGCCCACGCCCTCGGCCAGGCCATGGCCCTCATCGCCTCCGGTCAGCAGGACGTGGTGGTGGCCGGCGGCGTGCAGGAGATCAACTGGGCAGGCATGTGCGCCTTCGATGGCCTGGGGGCCTTCTCCACCCGTGTGCAGGACCCCATCGACTCGCCGCGCCCCTTCTGTGCCGACCGGGATGGCCTGGTCCCCGGTGGGGGCGGGGCGGTGCTCATTCTCGAGAGCCTCCGCCACGCGCAGGCCCGGGGGGCCCGCCTCCGCGCCACCCTGCGGGGCTACGCCTTCTCCTCGGACGGCGATCACCTCACCTCGCCCCACGGGGACGGCGCGCGCCGTTGCATGCGCCGGGCCCTGGCGGTGGCGCGCCTCTCGCCCGGCGAGATCGAGTATGTGAACGCCCACGCCACCGGCACTCCCGCCGGGGATGCGGTGGAGGCTGCGGCCATCGCCGACGTGTTTGGCGAGGCTCGCCCACCCGTTTCTTCCACCAAGGGCATGACCGGGCACGAGTGCTGGATGGCCGGGGCTTCTGAGGTGGCCTACAGCCTGCTCATGGCGCAGTACGGCTTCACCGCCGCCAACCGCAACCTGGGCACGCCAGACCCGGCCTGCGCCGATCTGGACCTGGTGCGCAGCACCCGGGAGCGGGGGCCGCGCACCATCCTGTCGAACTCCTTCGGGTTCGGCGGCACCAATGCCTGCATTGTTCTGGAGGCCCACCCGTGATTCGCCCCATCGATCCCTTCCACGAAGACCAAGACTGGCCTGCCGACGTGCCCGGCCAGGTGAACCTGATCCTCGTGCGGCTCTTCGAGCTGGATGCGGCCACCGTCACCGCCTCCGCCCGCATGCGGGAGGACCTCGACCTGGACAGCCTGGACGGCGTCGACATCGTCATCGCCCTGGAGAAGCAGTACGGCTTCATCGCCGAGGAGAACTCCGTGACGAAGCTGAAGACCGTCGGCGAGATCCACGCCTACGTGGCGGCCAAGCTGGCCAGCCGAGCCTCGTAGTCCGGCGGCACTGGAGACTCCAGGGCCGAGGGGGCCCACACTTGGAGGCCCTCCCGGTGGGCATCGGGTGCGCCCTGGAGGGCCGCGAGGGGGTCCCCCAGGATGCGGTAGGCAGCCACGGCATTGGGTCGGGGCGGGCAGGCCTGGAGCAGCAGGTCCCCCAGGTGGGCGGGCTGCTGGGCGAGCACCTCACAGAGGCTGGCGCCCCACCACCAGTTGTCGATGGTCTGGGTGGCGGAGACGGCCCCCAGGGCGCCCGCAGCGAGGCCCTCCAGCACCAGGCTCTCGGCGAAGGAGGTCCCCACCCGACGGCGGCTGGCGGTGTGGCAGGTGAGGGACAGCACCGCGCCCGTAGGCCGGCCTCGGGCGTGGCCCAGGTGGCGCGTGTGCAGGCCGTGGTAGCCGGCCCAGCCATAGGGCCGCCCGTGGCCGAAGTAGAGGGCGGCACCCAGGCCCACCCGCAGGGCCGTGAGGAGGTCCCGCCGGATGAGGCGGTCGGCGGTCCACCAGAACACGGTCAGCGGGTCGCTGCCGGTGGGGGTGCGGAGGATGCTGAGGCTGCGCGCCACCATGCGGGTGACATGGTCATCCCACTGGCCGACGAAGGCCAG
>CAITBU010000101.1 GCA_903890595.1 uncultured Holophagaceae bacterium
GCCTACTTTGCCGACTCCAAGTGGCAGGCCCGGATCAACGCCAACCACCCCAACCTGCCGAACTCGGACAAGGACATCCTCCCGTCCAAGAACTGGGACGTGGCCGTCAGCGTTGGCGGCCCCATCATCAAGGACAAGCTCTGGTACTTCGTGTCGGCCGAGCGCACCGAAGAGGACAACACCCCTCCGGGCGCCGAGCTCCCCCAGCGCAACCAGAAGGTCATGGCCCTGGCCAAGATCACCTGGGCCCCCACCACCAACGCCACTCTGGAGTTCCTGGGTGAGCACGACTACGTGGGTCGGGATCGGCGCTACATCGACAAGTGGACGATGCCCGTGGCCACCCAGAAGGAGAGCGCTCCCAACCGCTCCTTCAGCCTCACCTGGACCCAGACCCTTGGCCAAGACAAGGTCTTCACCCTGAAGACCTTTGGCTACTCCGGTCGCTACGACATGCCCGGCTACGGCGGCAATGCCCTGTCCCTGGACACTGCGGACCTCTATCAGTACGACCCCAAGAAGCCTCAGCGGGAGTTCTTCAACAACTCCACCTATGAGGACTTCAACTACCGGTCCAGGGCCACGATCCAGGCCACCTTCGACTGGTTCAAGACCGGCCTGTTCACCGCCAATGACAGCCACGCCTTCCGCTTCGGCATCGAGCGGGAGCAGGCGGCCGACGAGGAACTGGAACGCTTCCCCGGCAACCTGAACCTCAACGCAACCTACGACAACTTCGATGGGCCGCTCTACGGCGACTACATCATCGAGGGTGGTGGCTGGAATGTGCGCCAGCGCGTGGACCGCCTGGCGGCCTTCGCCCAGGACACCTGGCGCGTCAATGACCGGCTGACCATCTCGCCTGGCCTCCGCTTCGAGCAGTTCAAGGCCCGCTTCTACGGCGCCCAGACCCTCTGGGACAAGTCCACCGTCGCACCTCGCCTGGGCTTCAGCTACGCCCTGACCGAAGACCAGGGCACCATGCTCAAGGCCCACTGGGGCAAGTACTACGCCGGCTACTCCACCTACTTCATCGACCGTGCCATCCAGAGCGCCATCCCCGTCAAGAACTACTACAGCTGGGGCGACTACCCTGTCATCCCCAACGTCCTGGACCCCTCCACCTGGCCCGATCACACCCCTGGCACCGTGGACAACTACGCCTACCGGCGGGTCAATGACATCACCGCCGTGGACCCCAACGCCCGGCAGCCCTACACCATCGAGAGCACCCTCTCGGTGGACCACAAGATCAACAAGACCTGGACCGTCAGTGCCTCCTGGGTCGCCCGCGACTTCAAGGACAGCCTGGTTCGGAAGGACACGGCTGATGATCCCAGAGGCGCGTGGATGAACTACTACGACCCACTGCATCAGACCAACATCAGCATCTACGAGCCGGGCGTCTACGACGAGGCTGGTCTGGACTTCTATGTCCCGCACAACAACTACGTGACAACCAACAGCAGTGACGCCAAGCGCAAATACCAGGCCACCTCCATCAGCTTGGACCGGAAGCTGGAGAACGGGTGGAGCCTCAACATGAGCTACACAAAGGCCTCGCTCAAGGGCAACATCCAGCGTGCAGACAGCTACGACAAGGTCTACTACAACAAGAACCTGATGGTTAATTCCTACGGCAACCTGCCTGGTGTGAATGACCACGAGTTCAAGGCCCGTGGCGTGTATGAGCTCGCCACCAACACCCGCATCTCCGGGATCTTCACCTACCTCAGCGGCACCCATTGGACCCCCACCTATCGCACTCCCAGCGGCTGGGGCGACAGCGATTGGGGCAACTTTAACGGCCAGCGCTATCAGGTGAACACCGAGGCCCTGGGCAGCCAGACCTACCCCAGCCGGACCCTCCTGGACCTCCGCCTCACCCAGCTCATCAACCTCAACAAGACCTCCCGCCTGGAAGTCTTTGGGGAGGTCCTCAATGTGCTGAACCGCCAGGCCGCCACGTCCTACTCCACCCGAGTGAACAGCAGCAACAGCACCACCTCGGGCATGTACATCGACTATAAGTACCCGCTGGCACTGGATCCTGGCCGCCGCCTTCAGCTGGGCATCCGCCTGAACTTCTAGACCTTGTTCTTTGCTTGTGAGATATCCGGGCCTACGGGCCCGGGTATTTTCATGTGCCCTCCCAAGGACTCCCATGCTCCGCCTCTACGCCCTGCTCCTCTGCACCTGCCTGCTGACGGGGGCCGCCCCCAAAGGCACCCTGGTCATCGTCGGAGGCGGAGGGATGCCCCAGGAGATCCTGGACGCCTTCCTCAGCGCCTCCGGGGGCAAGGGCGGCGTGGTGGGCATCATTCCCACGTCCACCAGCGATCCCGATGGTGCGCTGAAGGAGTGGAAGGAGGACCTCGACAAGGCCGGCCTCACCATGGTTCCCCTGGATGTCCGCAGCCGGGAGCAGGCCTCCGACCCCGAGCTGCTGGCCCGGGCCCGCACCTGCACTGGGTTCTGGTTCTCTGGCGGGGACCAGGGCCGGGTGGGCGACAAGATCGTCGGCACGCCCCTCCAGAAGGTCGTCCTGGAGCGCTACGCCGCTGGCGCCTGCGTGGGTGGCACCAGCGCCGGGGCCGCCATCATGTCCAAGGTGATGCTCACGGGCGACGACCGCCACGGCAAGGAGGCCCTGTCCGAGTTCGGCCCCGGCGCCTACCAGACCCGCGAAGGCATGGGCTTTCTCCCCACCGGCGTCATCGTGGACCAGCACTTCCTCCGCCGAGGCCGGGAGAACCGCCTCTTCAGCATCGTCATGGAGCGCCCCGACCACCTGGGCCTGGGCATCGACGAAGCCACCGCCCTGGTGGTGAAGGACGGCCAGGCCCGGGTGCTGGGCAAGCGCTCGGTGATGGTCTTCGATCCCGCCGGGATGCAGCTCAAAGGCGAGTCCTTCCGGGACCTCCGCATCCACGTCCTGCGGGCCGGACAGTCCATCGACCTCACCACCCGCAAGGTCAGTCAGCCCTAGGTCCTCCACCACAAACAACCACAAGGAAAAGCATTTTGACCCGATTTTCTTTTCGCGGTGGCCTCATGCCCCGAGCGCTGGTTGCCGCCCTGTTTGCGGTGAGCACCTTCGTAGCGGCTGTAGAGGCGCCCTTCCCCGCCGACCACCGGCAGATGACCAAGACCGTCAGCTACGGCGAGATGGTGGCCTTCCTGGAAGCCATGGCCCGACCCGGCCTCATCACGGTGACGGAGGAAGCCCGCAGCCACCAGGGCCGGAAGGTCCTGCTGGTACGCCTCAACCGGGGTGGCGCCAAGGCCCGCTTCCGGGTGCTCTGGTATGCCCAGCAGCACGGCAATGAGGTGGCCGGCAAGGATGCCCAGCTCACCTTCATCCGGGACGTGGCCCAGCGCCCCGGCCTCCTGCCCGAAGACGTGGATCTCTACCTCATGCCCATGCTCAACCCGGATGGCGCCGAGGCGCACAAGCGCTTCAACGGGGCCGGGGCCGACCTGAACCGGGACCACCTCCTGCTCGAGCAGCCCGAGACCCAAGCCCTGCACCGGGTGGCCCGCCGCATCCGCCCCCACCTGGCGGTGGACGGCCACGAGTTCGGCCGGGACAGCGAGGACCTCACCGCCCGGGGCTGGGAAGCCTGGCCCATCATCACCATGGACGCCGCCAACCACCCCCTGATCCCGGCCTACCTGCGAACCGCCGCCCTGGAAGCCGTGGCCGCCGCAACGCCCCTCCAGCAGAAGGCCGGCCATGCCTATGCGCGCTACAGCGTGGGTGGTCCGCCGCCGGACGAGGAGACCCGCCCCTCCACGCCAGAAGTGGACGATGGCCGCAACAGCTTCGGCACCCTCGGGGCCCTCTCCTTCATCATCGAAGCCGGCGTGCGTCACCACGCCCCGAACCCCCAGGCCGACCTGGGCGAGCGCGTGGACGGCTACCGCATCCTCTACCGCCACCTGCTGGGCGACCGCGCCTGGCGGGACCGGATCTTCAAGCTCTCCGAGCGGGCCCGCCGGGAGCCCCTGCCCCCCTTCATCGCCACCAACACCTTCTGGGCCAACCTGGGCGGCAAGGCCACAACGGTGAAGGTCCGGGAGAAGGCCACTGGCCGCACCCTCGCCATCCCCACGGCCAACGCCATGGAAGACCTGGTGGTGAAGGCCAGTGTCCCGACCCCCAAGGCCTATGCCATCGAACCCTCGGCGGCCGCCCTGTTCCTGCCCATCCTGGAAGCCCAGGGCCTGCGCTTTGAGCGCCTGGCGGCCCCCCGCCGCGCCCGGGTGGAAGCGGTCCGCCTCCTCCGCCTGGAAGAGCCCTTCGATCCCCTCTACCAGCGCTACAAGGACCGCCAGATCGTCGAGCGCCAGGCCCCGGTGGACCGGGACCTCCCCGCCGGCACCCTCGTGGTGTCCCTGGACCAGGACCCCGGACTTGCCCGCCGGGCCATCCAGGTCCTGGAGCCCTGCCTGCTCTATGGCCTCTACGGCTATCCCGGCTTCCGCGCCTTGGCGGTGCCGGGGGCCAACCTGCCCGTGTCCCGCCTGTTCTGAGCCCGCTGCACCTGGAGTATCCATGCTGATCCTCATCAAGAACGCCGACATCTACGCCCCGGAGCCCGGAGGCACCTGCGACATCCTCCTGGGCGGCGGGAAGATCCTCCGCATGGAGGCGGACATCCGCATCCCCCGCAAGTACTGCGAGGTGATCGACGCCCGCAACCTCAAGGCGGTGCCCGGCTTCATCGACGGCCACGTGCACATCATGGGCGGCGGGGGCGAGGGCGGCTTTGCCAACCGCACCCCGGACCTGCCCCTCACGGATGCCATCCAGGGCGGGGTCACCACCGTGGTGGGCTGCCTGGGGACGGACGGCTACACCCGCAACATGGCTGGCCTCCTGGCCAAGGCCAAGGGTCTGGAAGAGGAGGGCATCAGCACCTTCGCCTACTCCGGCTCCTACGGCGTCCCCCTGCGCACGCTCATGCCCACCCTCGAAGAGGACCTGCTCTTCATCGACAAAATCATCGGCGCCGGCGAAGTGGCCCTGTCGGACCACCGCTCCAGCCAGCCCACCTTCGAGGCCTTCGCCCAGCTGGTGGCCATGGCCCGGCGCGGCGGGATGCTGTCGGGCAAGGCCGGCATCGTGAACGTCCACCTGGGCGACGGCCCCCGGGGCCTCGACTTCCTGCGCCGGATCATCGCCGAGACCGAGCTGTCCGCCACCCAGATGTGGCCCACCCACATCAACCGCAACCCCCACCTCTTCGAGGAGGGCATCACCTACGCGAAGGCTGGCGGGTTCGTGGACTTCACCACCTCCACCCTGCCTTCCTACCTTGAGGAGGGGGAGATTCCCTGCGCCAAGGCCCTGCGCCGCATGCTCGAAGCAGGGGTGGACCCGGGCCACATCACCTTCACCTCGGACGGCCAAGGTAGCCTCCCAGACTGGGACCGCCACGGCCGCCTGCAGGACATCCAGGTGGGCCGGGTCACGTCCCTGTTCCCCGCCGTTCGCCAGGCCGTGCAGGAAGAGGGCATCCCCCTGGAGACCGCCCTCCGCGTGATTACTGCGAACCCCGCCCGCATCCTCAAGCTGAAGGCCAAGGGACGGCTCGCGCCTGGCATGGACGCAGACCTGGTGCTGCTGGATCCCCACAACCTGGAGGTCCGCACCGTGATTGCCAAGGGGCGCCTCCTGATGAAGTCCGGCAAACTGATGGCCAAGGGGACCTTCCAGTGACCGAGCCAGCGCAGGCAGCCAGCACCCCGCCCGAGGCCCCCGCCACGGGCCTGAAGATGCCCCACACGCTGGTGATCGTGGGCGCCCTCGTCCTGATCGTCCTGGTGCTGTCCTGGCTGATCCCTTCGGGCGAGTACCAGCGCATGGAGGTCCTCACCAGCGAGGGCCTGCGGAAGGTCACCCTGCCCGGCACCTACCACCAGGTGCCCAAGGTCCTTCTGGGCCTCCAGGCCCTGCTGCTGGCCCCCATCAAGGGCTTCCTGGATGGCTCCCTGCTCATCTGCTTCCTGCTGGTGATCGGCGGGACCTTCGCCGTCTTCCAGGAGACCGGCGCCGTGGAGTCCGGCATCTGCGGACTGACGGACGTCCTGGCCCGGCGGCCCGCCCTGGAAGGCCTGGTGATCCCCGTCCTGATGACGGCTTTCTCCCTGGCAGGCGGGATCTTCGGCATGGCCGAGGAGATCATCCCCTTCGTCATCATCTTCATCCCCCTGGCCCGACGCCTGGGCTATGACTCCATCGTCGGCATCTCCATCCCCTTCCTGGGCGCTGCCGCCGGCTTCGCTGCTGCCTTCTTCAACCCCTTCACCGTCGGCATCGCCCAGAGCATCGCCGGCCTGCCCCTCTACTCCGGCCTCGCCTACCGCCTGGTCACCTGGGTGATCGGCACGACCGTGGTGATCGCCTACGTGATGCTCTACGCCCGGCGCATCAAGCGGGACCCCTCCCTCAGTCCCGTGCGGGAGCTGGACCTCAGCCGGGGCAACCTGGACGAGACCGGTGTGAGTGCCGCCTGGGATGCCCGCAAGGTCGCCGCCCTCCTGCTCTTCGCCTTCTGCATGGTCCTGCTGGTGGTGGGGGTGCTGCGCTGGAAGTGGTACATGGAAGAGATCGCCGTGCTGTTCTTCGGCATGGGCATCGCCCTCGGCGTGGTGGGCCGCCTCGGCCCCAGCCGGATCGCCTCGGTCTTCGTGACCGGCGCCAAGGACATGGTGGGCGTGGTGTTCATCGTGGCCTGCGCCCGGGCCCTGCTGATCATCGCCCAGGACGCCCGGATCATGGACACCATGCTCTATGCCGCCTCCAAGGCCATGGCCGTACTGCCCCGGGTGGTGGTGGCCCAGGTGATGTTCCTGATCCAGTCCGCCATCAACTTCCTCATCCACTCGGGCACTGCCCAGGCCGCCTTGACCATGCCGATCATGGCCCCCCTGGCGGACCTCGTGGGCGTCACCCGCCAGACCGCCGTCTACGCCTTCCAGCTCTGCGAGTTCGTGAACCCCATCCTGCCCACCTCAGCGGTCACCATGGGCGTGCTGGGCGCCGCCAAGATCCCCTGGGACAAGTGGGCCCGCTGGTTCCTGCCCCTCCTGGTGATCTTGATCCTGCTGAGCTTCCTGCTGCTGATTCCGCCCGTGCTCTTCTTCCACTGGGGCCCGGCGTGAGCCTGCGCGCCTTCGGCCTCCTGGCCCTCCTGGCCGGCGGGGCGCTGGCCCAGGGCACCGACCCGGCGGCGGACTTCATCCGGGTGAGGCAGCAGGACCCTCTGCCCGCCCCCCTCGCCGCCCTGGTGGACGGTCTGGAGGCGTCCCGCCTAAAAACCCACATGGCCTTCCTCAGCGATCCCCTGAGGGAGGGTCGGGGCCTGGGTAGCCGGGGCCTGGCCGCCTCCGCCGACTACATCGAGGGACAGCTGCGCAGCGCCGGCATCCCTGCCTTGGGAACATCGCACCGTCAGGCGGTCCCACTGCGCCAGGTGCAGCCGGGCCAGGGGTCTGTCCGCCTGAACCTGGGGGGTCGCAGCCTGTCCTTCCAGGCGGGCCGCAGTGCCATCCTGCCCCCCACGGAGCCGGGCACCCTGAGTGCTCCCTGCGTCTACGTGGGCCTCGGCATCCAGGAGCCGGCCCTAGGCCACGATGACTACCAGGGCCTGGACGTGCGCGGCAAGGTGGTCGTCTTTCGGGAAGGCATCCCCTCCGGCGCCGCTTGGCAGAAGCCGGAGCTGCGGGCCAAGTACGCCTCGGAGCGGCCGGCGGACCGCTACGATGCCCGCCTGGCCCTGCTGGAGAAGCTGGGCGCCAAGGCCGCGATCGCCATCGAGGAGGGCCTTGACCAGCGCCTCAAGGCGGGCAAAGAACCGGCCCTGCCCTACTTCCTGGCGGCCCCTGGCGTGGTCGTCGCCGGCGAGCCGCCCCTGGCCCGCGTGGCCCTGACGCCTGAGCTTCAGGCCCTGCTGGGCGCGCCCACCGAAGGCACCGCCAGCCTCGCCATCCGGGGCCGGGTGCAGGCCCTCCAGAGCGTCAACCTGCTCGGCCGCCTGACGGGCTCCGACCCCACCCTGCGGGGCCAGGCCATCCTCATCGGCGCCCACATGGATCACCTGGGCAAGCCGGGGGGCGTGCTGCATCCAGGGGCGGACGACAACGCCTCGGGCGTGGCCGCCGTGCTGGAGCTGGCCCGGGTGCTGGCGATGAGCCCCGTGCGGCCCAAGCGCACCATCCTCTTCGCCTTCTGGACCGGTGAGGAGGAGGGCAAGTTCGGCTCGGGCCACTACACCCGCCACCCCCGCTGGCCCCTGGCCGCCACCCAGGCCTACCTCAACCTCGACATGATCGGCCATCCCTGGACCCCCCAGGAGCTGCGGGAGTTGGTCAGTGATCCCAGCCTGAAGGCACCCGAGAAGTTCCTGGAGGGGCTCCAGCCCACCCACTTCACCGAGCCCGGCCTCGCCAGCAGCCACCGGGACCTGGGTCCCATCGTGGCCCGGGCCGGCCGAGGCACGGGCATGTCCCTGCACCTGGACTGGACCGACGGGAAGAGCGGCGGCAGCGACTACCGGGACTTCGCCCGCCTCAACGTGCCCTTTCTGCGCTTCTTCGGCGACTACTTCCCGGACTACCACAAGCCCGGCGACACCCTGGACCACCTGGACCCCGAGCAGGTGCGCCGCATGGCCCGCCTTGTCCTGGCCACCGCCTGGCTGCTGGCGGATCAGTAAAAAGAACGTACATGAACTCAAAGGATCACCGCCAAGTCGCCAAGGACGCCAAGAAGTGCCTATCCGCCGCACGGCCCAACGAGGAGCGGTTTTCGGCTCTGTTGGACGAGGCCCTGGGTACCTCAATTTCGCCTGCCTAGATACCCAGCCCTGGCACCCCCAAATAGCGATCCCTGCCCAAGGGTTGGCGGCCACCCCTCAAGACACCTGGTGGCCCCGGCCAAGGGGCCACGCCTTTCTTGGCGCTCTTGGCGTCTTGGCGGTGAATGTTTTGGTTATTGTTCATTGCGAATTGATCAGGACCCCAAAGCCAGCTAGCGCCCCAGCCCGGCCTCGAAGGCGCGCAGGGCGGTGTGGAAGGTCTGGGGGGCGTCCCACATGATCCAGTGTTTGGTGGCGGGGATGTGGATGATGCGGAAGGCCGGCAGCATGGAGAAGCCATGGATGGCGAGGCTGGCGGCCTCCTTGGCAGGATCGGGGTCCAGGGGCGCCGAGGCCAGGTCCAACACCGGCACGCGCAGCTGGGCGTGGCGGCCGCCCAGGATGTCCCCGCACATGCCGCGCAGGTAGGCCTGGAGGGCGGCCGGGGGCACCCGCAGGGCCTCGACCACCACCCGCTTGGTCTGCTCCTGGGAGCTGGTCATCAGCCCCAGGAAAACCGTCAGGGTTGAACCGGGATCCGCACCCATGGCCACAGCCGTGGGCTCCAGGTAGGCCGCCGGCAGGGCGCTCAGGAAGCTGTCCACCAGGAGCAGCCCCCGGAAGGCTGTGGGATCTTCGAGGACAGCCCGAGCACCCACGGGGCCGCCCATGGAGTGGCCCACCACCAGGCAAGGAACCAGGCCCTCCTGGCGCACCAGCTTGGCCAGGTCCTTGGCCACCGCGCCGAAGTCGGCTCGCCCCTCCACCACCGC
>CAITBU010000102.1 GCA_903890595.1 uncultured Holophagaceae bacterium
ACCTTCACCTCACGCACGCGGCATCAAATAGCGTTTCAATTACCCTCAATTATTTAAACAATCCTGAACTGTCGGCACCCCTTTTTGATGGTCGAAGCGGGCGAGAGGATTTGAACCTCCGAGTGGGACCGCCCGAGGCGCCACTAGATGTGGCGCCGAAGCGGGACCGGCGACTGGCACAGCCAGGCGCGTTCGAATCGAATGCCCTGGTGGGTCAGCGCCAAATACGGAGCACCAGCGAGAGGATTCGAACCTCCGAGGAGGCTCCGACTCCGCGCGCGGTAGCGCGTGGGAGCAGGCTCCGGGGGAGCCTGCGTCAGGCGGAGACTGCCAAAGGCGCGGCTCTCCGCCTGACGCGTCCTCCCCCGGAGGACGCTCCCGCTCTTCGCTCCGCTCAATCGCGGAGTCGGAGCCTCTGCCGCGCCGACGCAGGCCGGCGATTGGCGCAGCCAAGCGCGGTTCGAATCGACTGCCCTGGTGGGTCGCCGTCACTAACGGGGCACGGGCGAGAGGATTCGAACCTCCCCTTGAACGCACCCGCACGATCCCTCTGCACCGAACACCGAGTCGGTTTTTTTCACCTCTGGTCTGACCACCGCTGAGTCAGAACTCCTGCAAATGGTCCTTTTTCGTGATCCGCACCGCATCCTTCCCCAAGTTACTATGAAGGGATCCGCCTGCCCGGCGGGGAGCCCCCTCGATGAGCGACGCCTGCACCATCCTCACGACCTGCGGTAGCGAGGAGACAGCCCTGACCATTGCGGCCGCTCTGGTGGACCAAGCCTATGCAGCCTGCGTGAACATCATCCCGGGCATCAAGAGCTACTACTACTTCAAGGGCGAGACGCACCTCGACGAGGAGGTCATGCTGGTCATCAAGACCACCTCGGACCTCTTCCCGAAGGTCTCGGAAGTCATCACTGACCTGCACACCTATGAAGTCCCCGAGATCCTCATGTTCCAGGTCGAGGCCGGTTCCGAGCCCTTCATGGATTGGATTCGGCAGAGCGTCCACCGCATGGCCTGACCCCTTCGACACCCTTTTCTGGAGCCCCCCATGGAACACACCCTTTCGCTCGAATTCCTCCGGGTGGTCGAAGACGCTGCCATCGCCTGCGCCACCTCCATCGGCCACGGCCGGCGCAAGCACAGCGACAAGCAGGCGGTTGAGGCCATGCGCAAGGCCATGGAAAGCGTCCGCATGGCGGGCACCATCGTCATCGGCGAAGGCGAGCGAGACGAAGCCCCCATGCTCTACATCGGCGAGAAGGTGGGCATGGGCCCCTCCCCGGACGGCGACCATCCCTACGTCGACATCGCTGTGGACCCCCTGGAGGGCACCAACCTCTGCGCCACCGGCGCCCCCAATGCCATCGCGGTGCTGGCGGCCACGGAGCAGGGCGGCCTCCTCCACGCCCCTGACCTCTACATGGAAAAGCTCGTGGTGGGCCCCGCAGCGAAGGGCAAGGTCAGCCTCGATGCGCCCGTGCAGGAGAACCTCGAGATCATCGCCCGCTCCTTGAGCCGGAAGGTCTCTGAGATCACCGTCAGCGTCCTGGACCGGGAGCGCCATGCCGACCTCATCGCCGACATCCGCAAGGCCGGTGCCCGCATTCAGCTCATCGGGGATGGTGACCTCAGCGCCGCCATCAGCGCCGCCGTCAGCGGCACGGGCATCCATTGCGTGATGGGTACGGGCGGAGCGCCCGAGGGCGTCATTTCCGCCGCCGCCCTCAAGTGCCTGAACGGAGAAATCCAGGGCCGCCTCAAGGTGGACAGCAACACCGCCAGTCGCGAGAAGGCTGAGGCCATGGGTGTTGACTTCGACCGCATCTACTTCACGGATGACCTCTGCCCCGGCAAGCAGATCGTCTTTGCGGCCTGCGGCGTCACCCACGGCAACCTGCTCCAGGGCGTGCGCCACTTCGGGCACGGCGTGCGCACCTCCAGCCTGATCCTCACCTACGGCACCCGCCTGGTGCGCTTCATCGACACCGTCCACATGGAAGAAGGCGAGACCGTCACCGTCCGCTTCTAGCCCATGACGGCACGGCACCATGCCCACGCCCCCCGCCCGGAGCAGTCCTCCTGGCGGGGGGTAGCCCGTTATTCCACCCCGGGGCCTGCCCTGCTAGGCTCATACCCTCATCTTACGAGGCCTGTAGGGACGCCGCGAACGTGCGCCGCCATCTGCTAAGTCCCCAGCACGTTTGAAAGGAACCCCGTGGATATCCGCCCCGCCTTGCTCGCCCTGACCGTCCTGACCGCCCTCCCGGCCCAGGTGGCCTACCGAGGCTTCAACCCGGCCTACATGGACCCCGCCGTAAAGCCCACCCAGGACTTCTTCCAGTACGCCCTGGGGACCTGGCTCAAGCGCACCGCCATTCCCGCGGAGTACGAGCGCTACGGCGTGGACCAGGATGTGGACGCCCGGACCCATCAGACCCTGAAGGAGATCCTGGAGGCCGCCGCCACCAAGCCGGCCCCCAGGGGCAGCGAGCTGCGGAAGGTCGGCGACTTCTTTGCCAGCGGCATGGACGAGGCCACCATCGAGGCCGCCGGTGCCAAGCCCCTGGCGCCCCTCTTCGCCAGCATCCAGAAGGTGCAGGACCCCGCCTCCCTGGCTCCTGTCCTGGCCGCCCTGCACCGCCTGGGCGTCCCCGCCGCCTTCGCTGTCAGCGTTGAGCAGGACGACAAGGAAAGTGTCCGCTACTCCGTCATGGTGGCCCAGGGTGGCCTCGGCCTGCCGGATCGGGACTACTACACCAAGGACGACCCCCGCTCCAAGGAGCTGCTGGAGGCCTACCGGGCCCACATGGTGAAGCTGCTTGGCCTCGCCGGTTTCCCCGCCGGGGATGCAGCGACCATCCTGGCCTTCGAGACCCGCTTGGCCAAGGCCAGCATGACCCGGGTCGAGCTCCGTGACCCCAATGCCATCTACCACGCCATGACCCCCGCCCAGCTCAAGGCGGCCTCGGCCGGCTTCCCCGCCGAAGCCTACTTCAAGGCCCTCGGCGTGGCGCCCCAGGACCGCACCGTGGTCCGCCAACCCGCCTTCCTGGCGGAAGTGGGCCGCATGGCCCGCGAAGTCCCCGCCGCCCAGTGGCAGGCCTACCTGCGCTGGACCCTGCTGCGCAGTGCGGCCCCCAGCCTGGGCCGTGCCTTCGAGGCGGAGTCCTTCGCCTTCAACGGCACCCGCCTGCAGGGCACGACCGCCATGCACCCCCGCTGGAAGCGCGTGATGTTCGCCGCCGACCGCGGCCTGGGCGAAGCCCTGGGCCGTCTCTACGTCCGGCAGGCCTTCCCCGCCAGCAGCAAGGATCAGGTCCTGCAGATGGTCAACAACCTGCGCACGGCCCTGGGGGCCCGCATCGATGGCCTGGACTGGATGAGCCCCGCCACGAAGGTGAAGGCCCGGGCCAAGCTCGCCGCCATGCGCGTGAAGATCGGCTACCCGGATGTGTGGCGGGACTACACCGCCCTCAAGGTCAAGCGCCAAGTCCATGTGCTGAACATCCTGGAGACGCGGCGCTTCGAGTTCCAGCGCCGCCTGGCCAACCTGGGCAAGCCCATCGACCGCAACGAGTGGGACATGACCCCCCAGACCAACAATGCCTACTACAGTCCCTCCATGAACGAGATCGCCTTCCCGGCGGGCATCCTGCAGCCGCCCTACTTCGATCCCAAGGCCGACGATGCCGTGAACTACGGCAACATCGGCGCCACCATCGGCCACGAGATGACCCACGGCTTCGATGACGAAGGCCGCCAGTTCGACGGCGACGGCAACCTGAAAGCCTGGTGGACTGACGCGGACGAGAAGGCCTACAACGAGCGAGCAGCGCTGGTGGTCAAGCAGTTCGACGCCTACGAGCCCCTGCCCGGCCTGCACCTCAATGGCCAGCTCACCCTGGGCGAGAACATCGCTGACCTGGGTGGCCTCAAGGTCGCCTGGGATGCCTGGAAGCTCAGCCAGAAGGGCCAGCCCGCCGTGGGCCGCACCGAAGGCTTCACGCCCGAGCAGCGCTTCTTCCTGGGCTACGCCGAGACCTGGCGCACCCTCACCCGGGAGGAGGCCACCCGGCTGCGCGCCAACACCGATCCCCACAGCCCTGCCAAGTTCCGCGTCAATGGCCCCCTGGCCAACCTGCCTGAGTTCTTCGAGGCCTTCGGCTGCCAGGACGGGGACCCCATGAAGCGTCCCGCTGCAGCCCGCCCGGCCATCTGGTAGCCTTCTCAGTCGCCCCGAAAGGATCCCCATGCGCATCCGACCCCTCGTGCTCCTTGCCACCCTCCTCGCCGGCGGTGCTGCCCTGGACGCCTGCACCAACCTGCTGGTGACCAAGGGCGCCAGCAAGGACGGCGCGACGATGATCACCTACGCCGCCGACAGCCACACCCTCTACGGCGAGCTCTACTTCAAGCGCGGCGGCCGCCACCTGCCCAGCGAGGTGCGCGAGATCCGGGAGTGGGACAGCGGCTTCACCTTCGACACGGGCAAGATCCTGGGCAGCATCCCGGAAGCGGCGGTCACCTACACCCGGGTCGGCAACATGAACGAGCACCAGCTCGCCATCGCCGAGACCACCTTCGGCGGCCGCAAGGATCTGGCCGGCCCCAGCGGGATCATCGACTACGGCAGCCTCATCTACATCGCCCTGGAGCGCGCCAAGACGGCCCGCGAGGCCATCGAGGTGATGACCAAGCTGACCGATGAGTTCGGCTACGCCAGCAGCGGCGAGAGCTTCTCCATCGCCGATCCCAACGAGGTCTGGATCCTCGAGATGATGGGTCGGGGCAAGGGGCAGAAGGGCGCCCTGTGGGTGGCCTACCGCCTGCCGGATGGCACCATCAGCGCCCACGCCAACCAGGCGCGCATCCGCCAGTTCCCCCAGAACGATCCCAAGAATGCCCTCTTCAGCAAGGACCTCATTTCCTTCGCCCGCGAGAAGGGCTGGTACAAGGGCGAGGACAAGGCCTTCAGCTTCGCCGACACCTACGCCCCCCTGACCTTCGGCGCCCTCCGGGCCTGCGAAGCCCGGGTGTGGAGCATCTTCAACCGAGCCGCCAAGAGCCAGAAGATCCCCATGGACTTCGTCAAGGCCCAGAAGGGCGCCAAGCCCATGCCGCTCTTCGTGAAGCCCGACCAGAAGCTGGATGTGCGGGACGCCATGGAGCTCATGCGCGACCACTACGAAGGCACCGAGTTCGACATGACCAAGGACTTCGGCGCCGGCCCCTACTGCCTGCCCTACCGCTGGCGGCCCATGGGCTTCAAGGTGGACGGCCAGGACTATGTCCACGAGCGGGCCATCAGCACCCAGCAGACCGGCTTCTCCTTCGTGACCCAGAGCCGCTCCTGGCTGCCGGATCCCGTGGGTGGCGTCCTCTGGTTCGGCGTGGATGACACCTACGCCACGGTCTATGTGCCCATCTCCTGCGGCATCAAGGAGCCGCCCAAGGCCTTCGCCATCGGCACCGGCAACTTCAGCGAGTTCAGCTGGGACAGCGCCTTCTGGACCTTCAACTTCGTCACCAACTACGCCTATACCCGCTGGAGCGACATGATCGTGGACGTGCAGAAGGTGCAGCGGGAGTTCGAAGGCCGCTACCTCGCCGACCAGTCCGAGGTGGACCGCACGGCTCTGGACCTCTACAAGCAGAACCCCGGCCTGGCGAAGGATTACCTGACGGGCTACGCCGCCAAGGAGACTGAGAAGCTCGTGACCCGCTGGAAGAAGCTGGGCGAGTTCCTCATCTGGAAGTACCTGGACGGCAACGTGCGCAACGAAAAGGGCGACGTCACCCATCCCAAGGCCCCGGAAGGCTGGCTGCGGGGCATCGTCAAGGACCACGGCGACGTCATCAAGGTGAAGAAGGTCGAGGGACTTGCCCTTGATGAGGATTAGCGCCTGCTGAAAATCTTCGATTTTCAGATCCGAGGCCCCGCTGGCGGGGCCTCGTGAGTTTGGGGAATGGGTATCATCTTGAGTCTCATGAGGTCGCCATGTCCTTTCCAGATCCGCACTCCTACTACAATTCTGCCCAGCCCAAGGCCCGCCGCCTGCGCCTGAAGCTGGGGGTGGACTTCGACGCCAAGCGCATCGCTGGTGAGGTGGTGCTGGAGTTCGGCCGGGACATCGCGGGGCTCCTGGACCTGGACACCAAGGGCCTGGAGATCAAGTCCGTGCAGGTGCCGGGCCTGGGCCCCATCCCCTGGGAGCTGGGGGAGCCCGACGCCATCAAGGGCAGTCGCCTGCGTCTGGACGTGCCCGCCGGCACCCACGAAGTTGCGGTCACCTACCTCACAGCAACGGACGCCATGGCCCTCCAGTGGCTGGACGCCGCGCAGACCGAGGGCAAGGTGGCTCCCTACCTCTTCAGCCAGTGTCAGCAGATCCATGCCCGCACCATGGTGCCCTGCCAGGACACGCCGGTGGTGCGCGTGGCCTACCAGGCCGAGGTGACGGTGCCCGAGGGCCTCACGGCCGTCATGAGCGCCGGCCCCGCCGGGGACGAGGCCACGGGGGATGGCCGCCACACCTTCCGCTTCACCATGCCCCAGCCCATCCCCAGCTACCTGCTGGCCCTGGCCGTAGGCCGCCTGGCCTGCCGCGACCTGAGCCCCCGGGCCCGGGTCTGGGCCGAGCCTGAGACCGTCGACGCCGCCGCCTGGGAGTTCGCCGGAGTGGAGGACATGATCGTGAAGGCCGAGGGCCTCTTCGGCACCTACCCCTGGGACCGCTACGACATGCTGGTGCTGCCACCCTCCTTCCCCTACGGCGGGATGGAGAACCCCCGCATGACCTTCCTCACCCCCACCCTGCTGGCGGGGGACCGCAGCCTGGTGGATGTGGTGGCGCACGAGCTGGCCCACAGCTGGACCGGCAACCTGGTCACCAACGCCAGCATGGAGCACTTCTGGCTCAACGAAGGCTTCACCGTCTGGGCCGAGCGGAAGATCCTCCGCACCCTCCACGGCGATGATGCCGCCGCCCTGGGCTGGGCCATGGGCCAGAAGTCCCTGGAAGACAGCCTGGCGCGCTTCCAGGCCGAGCCCCACCTGACCGTGCTGCGCATGCACCTGGAGGGCATCGATCCCGACGACGCCTTCTCCAGCATCCCCTACGAAAAGGGCGCCCGCCTGGTGGCGGCCCTGGAGCGCGAGGTAGGCGAGGAGCGCTTCCACCGCTTCCTCCGGGACTACATGGACGCCCACCGCTTCACCTCCATCACCACTGAGCAGTTCTGCGCCTTCGTGGAGGCCAAACTGCCCGGTGCCTTGGAGGCCGTGCACGCCCGAACCTACCTGGACGAGCCGGGCCTGCCCGCCTCGGCACCGCAGTTCCGCAGCGCCCAGCTGGACACCCTCACGGCCCTGGCAGAGACCTGGGTAGCCGGGGGACGGCCCACGGAAAGCCAGATCCAGGGCTGGAGCACCAACGAGCTGCTGGTCTACCTCCAGAAGCTGCCCCGCCAGGTCACCCAGGCAGACTGCCTCTGGCTGGATGCGCACTTCCAGCTCATGGGCCGGGGCAACCACGAGATCCTGGTGGAGTGGCTCACCTTGGCCGCCGCCGCCGACTACGAGCCGGCCTTCCCCAGGATCAGCGAAGTGCTGCTGCGGGTGGGCCGCATGAAGTACCTGCGCCCCCTCTACGGCGCCCTGGCCGCCACCCCGCGCACCCGCGCCCTGGCCCGGGACCTCTTCGCCGCCGCCAGCCCCGGCTACCACGGCCTCTCCCGCCGCGTCGTGGCCTCCGTCCTCGAGACGTACGAGAAGTGATTACAAACGCTCGCAGAGGGGCGCAGAGGAAGCGGAGAACGCAGAGAATGCTGAAATATTCATTTCCTACCTCTGCGCGCTTTGCCGTCTCTGCGTCCCTCTGCGAGTGTTTTTCATATTTGAGTGCCCGCATTTCAGGAGTCGATGATGTCTAACGGATCTGAACCTCAGGAGATCAAGGGCCTGCCGCTGAATGCGCGGCGGCCGCTGGAGCCGGGGGAGGCCTATGTCCCGCTGGTGCCCCAGGACGACATGCCTGAGGCCACCCCCCGGGCCATCGTCATGGGACTCATCTTCTGCGCCATCTTCAGCATGGCCGCCGCCTACCTGGCCCTGAAGCTGGGCCAGGGCATCGAGGCCGCCATTCCCATCGCCATCCTGGCCGTGGGCTTGAGCCGGTTCTTCCCCCGCAAGAACACCATCCTGGAAAACGTCATCGTCCAGAGCATTGGCGCCAACAGCAGCCACGTGGTGAGCGGCGCCGCCTTCACCATCCCCGCCCTCTACATCCTGGCCAACACGCCGGGGAGTGGCGTACCCGTACCCACGCTGTGGCAGGTGGTCATCGTGAGCTTCCTGGGCGGCTGCATC
>CAITBU010000103.1 GCA_903890595.1 uncultured Holophagaceae bacterium
CAATGATGAGCTGAGCGCCAGGAGCTTCAAGGAGTACACCCACCCCGAGGACATCAAGGCTGAAGAGTCACTCATCGCAGAACTGATCGCAGGAACCCGCCCCTTCTACCAGATAGAAAAGCGGTACCTGCACAAGGGCGGGCAGGTTGTCTGGGGCCGCATGCATGGCATTGCCCTGCGGGACCGGGAAGGGCAGGTCACCGGCGGGGTGTGTGTCATCGAAGACATCACCCAGCGCAAGCGCGCTGAGGAGGCCCTGCAAAGGAGCGAGAAGAGCCTCAAGGAGGCCCAGAAGCTGGCTCATGTAGGCAGCTGGGAGTGGGACCTGCAAACGAACAAGATTGAGTGGTCCCCCGAGGTCTTCAGCATCACAGGGATTCACCCACGCGACTTCGATGGAACCAATGAGGTCTTCCTCAACCTTGTTCATCCCAATGACAAAGCCGCGTTCCTCGAGATCATGAAGGAGACCCTCTCCAGCGGCGACACCAAGCCGCTCGAGTACCGCATTGTTCGCCCGGATGGCTGCGTTCGCACGGTCTACGCTTCGGGGTCCGTCAGCCTAGACGCAGAGGGTCAGGTCTTCAAGTGCATTGGCACCATCCAGGACATCACCGAGCGCAAGCTGGCCGAGGAGGCCGGCACCAGGCTACAGGAGCAGCTCCAGCAGGCCCAAAAAATGGAGAGCCTTGGGACCTTGGCAGGAGGCATCGCTCACGACATGAACAATGTGCTCGGGGCCATCCTTGGGATTGCCTCGGCCAATATCCTGGTCCAACCCCCGGGGAGCCCCGCCCACAACTCCTTCGAGACCATCGCCAAAGCCGCCACCCGCGGTGGGGAGATGGTGCGAGGCCTGCTCTCCTTTGCCCGACAGACCCCGGCCGAAGAGCGCGCGCTGAACCTCAATGTCATCCTCCAGGAAGAGGCCAGCCTCCTGGAGCGGACCACGCTGGCCCGGGTTGATGTGCGCCTGGACCTGGAGCCCGGCCTGCATCCCATCAGAGGGGACGCGGGCGCACTGAGTCATGCCTTCATGAACCTCTGCATCAACGCTGTGGATGCCATGCCCGACAGCGGCACACTCTCGTTGAGCACCCGAAACGTTGGCAGGGGGTGGGTGGAAGTGATCGTCGTGGACACCGGCATCGGAATGCCCAAGGAGGTACTGGAGCGAGCCATGGACCCCTTCTTCACCACCAAAGGTGCGGGCAAGGGGACGGGTCTGGGGCTTTCCATGGTCTACAAGGCGGTGCAAGCCCATGGGGGCCAGATCGAGATCCAGAGCAAGCCCAGCCAGGGGACGCAGGTAAAGCTGCGGTTCCCGACCGATGAATCTGTACCGGGTGGCCATGAGCCGGAGCATGGGGCTCGGACAGCGCCCCCGGCGCGTGTGCTGAACATCCTTTTGATCGACGATGATGAGCTCATCAGGAGTGCCACGGGAATGGTGCTCCAGACCCTGGGCCATTCATTAACGACGAGCTCCAGTGGTGAGGACGCCCTGGCTCTGGTCGAGGCAGGACTGAAGCCCGATGCGGTGATCCTGGACATGAACATGCCGGGACTGGGTGGGGCCGGGACCCTGCCCTTGCTGCGTGCCAAGCTACCCAGGGTCCCTGTCCTGCTCTCCTCCGGTCGGACGGACCAAGCCGCACTGGATCTGGGGAAGGACCATGCGTTCGTCACCGTGCTCCCCAAACCCTTCAGCATTGAGGAGCTCCGGGAGTGCCTGGAACTGGCAGTAGGAGGCTGAGGACAACCCCTACGCCTCGCCCCACTCAGACCCTGCGGTTGGTCCCCGGCCCGGACGGTCCTGGCATGCCTGGGCGCAGCGGGACCCAGGGAAGGACCCTTCTGGCCCTCTTGCCCTTGCGCCCATTCTTTCAGTTTTTTCGCCAGCTTCCGATGACAAGCCAAGCGAAACGAAAGAATTTATTTTTAATTTGTTAATCGTTTTTTTATAATCGCATCAATGAATTTCTCGCCTCTCCTGCGGCTCCCCAAGGGACCAAGAATGCTTCCCGATTCTCCAGAACTGCCCGACGGCATTGTCTTCTCTGACATGCAGGGTCAGGTCACGGGCTTCTCGCCCTCGACCATGACCATGTTCCGCTACACCCAGGATGGGGACCGGGTAGACCGCCGCATCACTGACTTTCTGGTCCCCGAAGACCGGGAGCGGGCGGCGGCCCACTTCTCCCGGCGCCTGGCCGGAGAGGAACCGGGGCAAAAACACTACTGGGGCCTGCGCGAAGATGGCACCACCTTCCCCATCGAGGTGAACGGCCAGACCATCCTCGGTGCGGATGGTCGCCCCAGGGAAGTCCTCTTCATCCTCCGAGACCTCTCCGGACGGCGGGGGATTGAGCAGAAGCTGCAGAAGGCCTCCCAGCTCCTTCAGGCCGCCTGCAAAGTTGCTGGCATGGGGCACGTCATCACCGACCTCCAGGACCCGGCCTGGCCCTGGAGCTGCTCCCCTGAGGTCAATGAGATGCTCGGCATCGACCTCGACTTCGAGAAGAACTGGGAAGGCGGGAGCACGCTCCTCCATCCCGATGACCGGGACCGGGTGTTGGCCAGGCTGAGCGAGTCGCTGCACAAGCAGCAGCCCTTTTCTGACCAGTTCCGCATCCTCCGGCCAACCGATGGCGAGCTGCGCTGGATCGCTGCCTGGGCGGACACTCAATACGATCAGGACGGGAAACCCCTCCAGCACATCGGGATCCTCCAGGACATCACTGCGGACCAGCGCGTCAAGCAGGCCGTCGCTGAGAGCGAAGCCCGTTACCGGACCTGGTTCGGCCTGCCCCTTGTGGGAATCGCCGTCAGCTCACCCTCAAAGGGCTGGCTGGAGGTCAATGAGCACCTCTGCACCATGCTGGGCTACACCCCAGAGGAGCTGCGGAGCATGACCTGGGCCGAGATTACCCACCCCGAAGACCTGGCGTCGGACGAGGCACAGTTTGAGCGTGTGCTCTCCGGCAAGCTGGATGGCTACTCCCTGGAGAAGCGCTTTATTCGAAGGGACGGCAGCAGCCAGCCGTCGGAGCTGTCCACGCGCTGCGTTCGAAGGGCAGATGGGAAGGTGGACCACATGGTGACCTTGGTCCAGGACATCTCAGAGCGCAGGAAAGCCGAGGATGCCCTCCTGGATGCCCACCAGCACCTGGCATCCCTTGTTGCCGCAATACCGGGCGTGGTCTACCAGTTCCTTGTGACCCCGGACCACCAGTGGAAATTTCTGTATGTCAGTGAGGGTATCCAAGACCTCTATGGCGTCGCTCCCCAGGAGGCACTGAGAGACCACAACGCCTTGACAGAGCGCATCCACCCCGAGGATCAAGAACCCCATCGGCAGGCCGTCATAGAAGCAGCCAATAACTTCAAGTTCTGGGCAGATGAGCACCGCATCATCACGCCAGAGGGACGCCTAAAGTGGGTGCGTGGGTACGCCCAGCCCGTCCGCCAGCAGGATGGCGGGGTGCTCTGGAATGGGGTCTTGCTGGACTGGACGGACCGCAAGCTGGCAGAGGAGGAGACGCTCCACCTGCAACAACAGCTTCAGCAGGCCCAGAAGATGGAGAGCCTGGGCAGCCTGGCCGGGGGGGTGGCGCATGACATGAACAATGTGCTGGGAGCCATCCTCGGCCTGGCCTCAGCCCACATCGACAGCCTCCCCTATGGCAGCCCAGTCCACAAGGCCCTCGATACCATCTGCAAGGCCACCGAACGGGGCGGCAAGATGGTGAAGAGTCTGCTCAGCTTCGCCCGCCAGTCCCCGACCGAGGAACGCAAACTGGATGTGAATGCGGTTCTGAAGGAACAGGTCACCCTGCTGGAACGGACGACCCTGGCAAAGGTCCAGCTGCAGCTGAAGCTAGAACCGAATCTGCACCCTATCCTGGGTGATGTCAGCGCCCTGACCCACGCCTTTATGAACCTCTGCGTCAATGCTGTGGATGCCATGCCTGACCGCGGCACCCTCATCCTGCACACCCGCAACGTCGACAGCCACTGGATCGAGGTGGTGGTTGAAGACAACGGGATAGGAATGCAGAAGGAGGTCCTGGAGAAAGCCATGGACCCCTTCTTCACGACCAAGGGCGTCGGCAAAGGCACAGGGCTGGGCCTCTCCATGGTCTTCAGCACCGTGCAGGCCCACCGAGGACACATCGTGCTTCAGAGCGAGCCCGGCCAAGGCACCCGCGTGGTGCTTCGCTTTCCGACCTGCGAGCAGGAGTCCCCGTCCCAGGCCCCAGGCCCTGTCGTCACCAAGAAGGTCATCACGCCCCAGGGAACGTTGGATGTGCTGCTGGTGGATGACGACGACCTGGTGCAGGGCTCCATTCAGATGCTCCTGGAGGTCATGGGCCACCGCGTGAACACAGCCGGTACCGGTGAGCGGGCGCTGAGGCTGCTGGAGGAAGGGCTCGAGCCTGATCTCGTGATTCTGGACATGAACATGCCCGGGCTGGGCGGGACCGGAACCCTGCCCAGGCTGCGTGGACTGCGCCCGAAGGTACCCGTCCTGCTCTCCACGGGACGTGCGGATCATGCCGCGGTGGACCTCGCCTCAGCCCATCCTGGCGTCATCCTGGTGGCCAAGCCCTTTGGCCTGAGGGAGCTCCAGGCCCACATCGAGAGCGTTGGGCTGGGGTAGAGCGTCCCTACTCCTTCCCCACGACCCGGTTGAAGGCGATCAGGGCCCCCATCACCAGGGTGATGGCCACGGCGAAGTAGAGGGTGGCCAGAGGCTCCTTCCACTCCACCAGGTGCTCCAGAAAAGTGACCGCCATGAAGAGGATCAGGATCTGGCTCAGGCGGCTCTTGATGTCATGCAGGTCATGGATCACCAGCCAGTCAGGCAGGTCCAGGTCGCCGATGAACAGCTCGTAGAGGCCCACGGCAAAGATGTAGAGCCCCACGGCGATGAGGAACTTGTCCATGAGCTCTATGAGCCGCACCACCGTGAGCGGGTCCGCCCCCCCGGTGCGGAGCAGGCCCAGCACCACGACGCCAGTCTTCACCAGGCCCCACACGAAGACCGCCAGAGAGGCTATCAGGGATGAAATCACCCCGATGACCACCAGATAGCGACTGCCTTCCACCATCCGTTTCAGCACAGAACCCCCATGCCGAGTTGGATGACACCGACAGGGAATCCGTTGGGGAGAGGCTGTCCCCGGAAGGCGTTCAGGCCCCGCCTTCGCTCTCCACGGATTCCTCGGACGGGGCGTCCTTGTGACCGGCCAGGCGCTCCACCACCACGAACAGCACGGGGATGACGAAGATGGCAATCAGCGTAGCCGCCAGCATGCCCACGATGACCACGGTGCCCAGGATGCGCCGGGCGACGGCGCCTGAGCCCGAGGCGGTCCAGAGGGGCACGCAGCCCAGGATGAAGGCGAAGCTGGTCATGAGGATGGGCCGGAGGCGCAGCCGAGCGCCCTCCAGGGCCGCGTCCACCAGGCCCCGGCCCTTCTTCAGCTCATCCTTGGCGAACTCCACGATGAGGATGGCGTTCTTGGCGGAGAGGCCCACCAGCATCACGAGGCCGATCTGGGCGAAGACGCCGAAGTCGAACTTGCGCAGCCACAGCCCCAGGAAGGCCCCGAAGATGGCGATGGGCACGGACAGGAGCACCGAGAAGGGCAGTGACCAGCTCTCGTAGAGCGCCGCCAGGATGAGGAAGACGAACACGATGGACAGGGCGAACAGCAGGCCAGTGGTGCCTTCGGCCTTCTTCTCCTGGTAGCTGAGGTCGGCCCAGTCATAGCTCATGTCCTGGGGCAGGACTTCCTTGGCCACCTGCTCCAGGGCGGTCATGGCCTGGCCCGAGCTGTAGCCCGGTGCGGCAGAACCCAGCACCTGGGCGGCCCGCATGAGGTTGAAGCGGTTGGTGTACTCAGGTCCCTGGATGCGCTTCGGTGTTACCAAAGCCGAGAGTGGCACCATGGCCCCATCGGCATTGCGCACATGGAAGCGGCCGATGTCGTCCACGCTGCGGCGCTCCTCGCCTTCAGCCTGGAGGTAGACCCGCCACTGCCGACCGAAGCGGTTGAACTGGTTCAGATAGAGGCCCCCGAGGTAGGCCTGCAGGGTCTGGTACACATCGCCCACAGCCACGCCCTGCTTCAGGGCCTTGTCCCGATCCACTTCCGCCAGGATCTGAGGCGTGCTCGTGTTGAAGAGGGAGGTCACGCCGGCCAGCTCTGGACGCTTGCGCGCCGCCGCCAGGAAGGCCTTCAGGTTGCGGTCCAGATACTCGGGGTTGCCGCCGCTGCGGTCCTGCAGCCACAGGGAGAAGCCATTGGAGGTGCCCAGGCCCGGGATGGCGCTGGGCAGGAAGCCGAAGACATTGGCCTCGGGGATCTCCCGGGCGAAGCGGCCATTGAGGCGCTTGAGGATCTCGCTGGCCTCCATGTCCGCGTGCTTGCGGTCATCCCAGGGCGTGAGGGCCACGTAGCTGAAGCCGAAGTAGGGGGCCGACACACGGTTCAGGAGGCTGAAGCCCTCGATGTTGGTGATGTAGCGCACGCCCTCGGTCTCCGAGAGGATGGCCTCGACCTTCTTGCCGACCTCATCCGTGCGCTGGAGGCTGGACGCGGGGGGCAGCTGCATGTTGAGGAAGAAGTAGCCGTTGTCCTCCGAGGGCACGAAGCTGCTGGGCAGGGTCTTGCCCAGCACGCCATCCAGCAGGGCGAAGGCCGCCAGGATCACGAGGGGAATCATCGCCTTGCGGATGAGGCGGTGCGAGAGCGAGACGTAGCCGTTGGTGGCCTTGTGCAGAACCGTATTGAAGCCATCGAAGACCCGGGCCATGCGGCCGTACATCTGCTCCCGGGGCTTGAGGATGAGCGCCGCCAGAGCCGGCGAGAGCGTCAGCGCATTGAAGGCGGAGATGAGCACGGAGATGGCGATGGTGACGGCGAACTGTTTGTTGAGCCGACCCTGGATGCCCCCCAGGAAGGCCACCGGCAGGAACACCGAGGACAGCACCAGGGCGATGCCCACCACCGGCCCCGAGACCTCCCTCATCGCCTGGAGGGTGGCCTCCCGGGGCAACATGCCCTGCTCGATGTGGTGCTCCACGGCCTCCACCACCACGATGGCGTCATCCACCACCAGGCCGATGGCCAGCACCAGCCCGAAGAGGGACAGCGTGTTGATGGAGAAGCCCAGCAGGGGGAAGACCGCAAAGGTGCCGATGAGGGACACGGGCACGGCAATCATGGGAATGAGCGTGGCGCGCCAGTTCTGCAGGAAGATGTAGACCACGAAGACCACCAGCAGCATGGCCTCCGCCAGGGTCCAGAGGATCTCCTTGATGCCCTCCATGACCGGCAGGGTGGTGTCCACAGCTACGGTGGTTTGCAGGTCAGCGGGATACCGCTTCTTCAGGTTCTCGATCTCCTTCTTCACCGCATCGCCCACCGCCAGGGAGTTGGAGCCCGGCGCCTGGAAGAGGGCGATGATGCAGGCGGGCTGGCGGTTGAAGCGGCTGATCTGCTTGTAGCTCATGGCGCCCAGCTCGATCCGGGCCACGTCCCCGAGGCGGACCACGGAGCCATCCGGATTGGCGCGGACCACGATCTTGGCGAACTCTTCCGGGTTCTGGAGGCGGCCCTGGGCCCGCACGGTGTAGGTCATCTCCTGGCCCTTGGGCATGGGCTCGGCCCCGATCTGCCCCGAGGGGTTCACGGCGCTCTGCTGCTGCACGGCCTTGTTGATGTCGGGCACGGTGATGCCCAGCTTGGCCAGGAGGTCCGGCTTCACCCAGATGCGCATGGCATAGTCGCCGGCGCCGAAGATGATGACCTGGCCCACGCCCGGGATCCGGTAGAGCGGGTCGATGATGTTGATGGTGGCGTAGTTGGCCAGGAACAGGGAGTCGTAGGTGGACTTGGGCGAGTACACGGCGATGAGCATGAGGGCCATGCCCGTGGACTTGCGGATGACCATGCCGTTCTGGTTCACATCCGTCGGCAGGAAGGGCTGGGCCTGGGCCACGCGGTTCTGGGCGTTCACCTGGTCGAGGCTCACGTCCGTCGACACATCGAAGGTGACCGTCTCGCTCATGGTCCCATCGTTGGCGTTGGTGGACTGCATGTAGAGCATGCTGTCCACGCCGTTGAGCTGCTGCTCCAGGGGCGCGGCCACGGACTGCTCGATGGTCACTGCGTCGGCGCCCGTGTAGGAGGTCGTGATCTGGATCTGGGGCGGGACGATCTCCGGGAACTGCGCCACCGGCAACCCGCGCATGGACACCAGGCCCGCGATGAGCGTGATGATCGCAATCACCATGGCCACGATGGGGCGGTTGATGAAGAACTTCACCATGGGA
>CAITBU010000104.1 GCA_903890595.1 uncultured Holophagaceae bacterium
GGCGAACACCCTGGCTGAGGAGGGCTGGGAGGTCCAGGTCATGAGGAGCCAGGAGCACCTGCTGGCAAGCCTCCGCAACCAGCGACCCGACCTCCTCATCATCGATCAGGACCTGTCCGACGGCTCTGGCAGCGGCCTGGTATCCCGCCTCCGGAGCGAGGTGGGGACCGCCGACCTGACCATCCTCCTGGCCTGTGAGGCGGGTGCCCTCGAGCTCCAGGTCGGGATCTACCAGAGCGAAGCGGATGAGCATCTGGTCAAGCCCTTCGAGCCCTCGGAGCTCAAGGCTCGGGTGCGGTCTCTGCTCAAGCGCTCGGAGCTGCGCAGCCGTCAGGATGGCAAGGTCCTGGCTGTGGACCCCAACGAGGTCGAGGACGCACGAGGGGGCACCTTCAGCAGGGCCTTCTTCCTCGCGAGCCTCAAGCACACCTGTGCCTTTGCCGCCGTCGTGGGACGCCCCGTTGGCCTCCTGGCCTACCGGCTCCCCGTGGGGGCCGTGACCGGTGGCATCAGGATCCCGGAGGTCATCAAGGGCCAGCTGGAGCCCCACGAGGTGCTCTGCCGGGTGGCCGAGGGCCTCTTCGTTGCCATCCTGCCCTGCGCCGACCTCATCGAGCTTGGCCGCCGGGTCGAGGCCCTCAAGCCCCTGCTCCCGGCCGGTCAGTTCGCCACGGCTTCCGGCAAGGGGAGAATTGCCAACACGCTGGTCAAGAGCATCTGGGACCAGTTCCACGGCCTGGACCAGGCAGGGCAGGGCTGAGCGCCATTCAGCGGGCAGGTCGCGGCTCCCTGTTGCTCTTTATCTATAGGTAAATCTACTTATTATTCGAAAAAGACACGCAAATGCGTGTCTTTTTTCGCTTTTATTTCCTCTTGTGGTGGTTCTGGGCCTTTCTAGACTTTGAAGTGGACTTCAGTGGAACAAAGTGGTTTGGAATGGACGAAAGTGGTCCGCCATGGCCCCTCCTCTCCTGAATGCCACTTGAAAGGCAGGTCCAGTGCTGCGACTCCGCGGAAACACGCCAGCCACGATGGATGAGAAGGGACGCCTCAAGCTCCCCTCCTCCTTCAAGGCCGAGTTGGAAGCCTTCGCCAAGGGCGAGGGTGGCGGAGCCCCCCGGCACTACCTGACCTCTCTGGACGGGCGCTCGGCGCGGCTCTACCCCATGCCCGTGTGGGAGGCCATCGAGGCCCGCTTGGCCACCCTGCCGTCCACCAACCCCGCCAAGCGCAAGTTCCTGGAGACCACCGCCTACTTCGGCAGCGAGGTGGAGCCCGATGCCCAGGGTCGCTTTGTGATTCCCCCCATCCTCCGGGAGGCCGCCCAGCTGACGGGCGAAGTGGCCGTCCTCGGCCAGATGGACCACCTGGCCATCTGGAACCGGGCCGGCTTCGAGCGCCGCCTGGCGGCCGAGCCTCTGGGTGCCGATGACCTGGCTCAGCTCGCGGACCTGGGGATCTGATGATGACCCTCGCCGCCCCGATCCATGTCCCCGTCCTTCTGCAGGAAGTGGTGGCCAACCTGGCCCTGCCCCCGGCCGCGCGGGTCCTCGACCTGACCCTGGGCCTCGGCGGCCATGCGGCGGCCCTCCTGGCAGGGGCGGATGCCCAGAGCCTCTACCTCGGCGTGGACCGGGATCCCGAAGCCCGGGCCATGGCCACCCAGAACCTGGGCCATGACCGCCGCGTCAGCATCTTCCCCGGGACCTACGAGGACATCTGGGACGCCCCCCGCTTCCAGGCCTGGCGGGCCGCCCACGCCCCCGAGGGCTTCGACGCCATCCTGGCGGACCTGGGCGTCTCCACCCTGCAGCTGCGCACCCCCCTCCGCGGCTTCAGCTTCCGGGACGACGGCCCCCTGGACATGCGCATGGATCCGGAGCAGGGCATTCCCGCCTGCGTCTGGATCGCCGAGCAGACCGAGGAAGCCCTGGCCAATGCGATCTACCAGTACGGCGAGGAGCGGGCCAGCCGACCCATTGCCCGGGCCATCCTCAAGGCCTCCCGCGAAGGCCGCCTGGACACCACCCATCAGCTGGCCCGCGCCGTCTACACCGTGATCCCCCGGGAGCCCGCCAAGCGCAAGGGCCAGAGCGATCCCGCCACCCGCACCTTCCAGGCCATCCGCATCGCCCTCAACGGCGAGCTGGACCGCCTGGCCGCCACCCTGGAGACCGCCATCACCCACCTCCGGCTGGGCGGCCGCATGGGGGTCATCAGCTTCCACAGCCTGGAGGACCGCATCGTCAAGCAGACCCTGCGGCGCCTGGCTGGCGTCTACGACGGCCCCGGCCGCACCGCCCCCAGGGAACTTCCCAAGATCGTCCGGCTCATCCATGCCGGCGGCATCGCCCCCAGCGAAGCCGAGGCCGCAGCCAACCCCCCCTCTCGTTCCGCCCGCCTCCGCGTGGCGGAGCGCCTCTCCTGATCGAGGTGACCATGTCCGCTGGAACCCTGCTGAGCTCCGCCCCCTCCCTCCGCCGCACGGTGGAGAGCGAGGGCATCCTCCGCATGCTGCTCCTGGTGGCGATCCTGGCCATGCCCGTGGGCACCATGATCTTCCTGAAGATCCAGAGCACCCGCCTGAGCTACGCCATGGGCGACGTGAAGGAGCGCATCCGCAAGGAAGAGGAGTTCCACCGCAAGCTCATGCTCGAGCGCAGCCGTTACCAGCGGGATGAAGAAGTCCAGGTCTATGCCGAGAAGTCCGGCCTGGAGCCCCGCAAGCAGGGCCACCTGGTCCACCGGGCCTTCACGCCGGAAGACCAGAAGATTGCCCGGCTTCGCCCCGTCTCCTCGGATGGGCAGTAGGCTATAGGCTTTGGGCTGCAGCCCTTTCCACCGCTTCAACCAGCCCCGGCCGCCCCGTGTTTGATCGCTTCGCCACCCAGCCCCGCATGCCCAGGCGCCTCCTGGGCCGGCAGGAGCCCCAGGACCTGCTGGAAGGCCGTCTGCCGTGGCTCATGGGCGGGATGGCCCTCTGGATCGTGCTGATCCTCCTGCGCCTGCTCTGGCTTCAGGGCTGGGAGCACAAGCGCTTCAAGGCCAAGGCTGAGCAGCAGCACACCACGGTGGTACCCGTGCCCCCCATCCGGGGCGAGCTGCGGGACCGCCGGGGCGAGCCCTTGGCCATCTCCATCAAAGTCGAGAGCCTGTTCGCCGATCCCCGCGCCTTCTACCCCGACTACAAGGCCGGCAAGGGCGAGGAGCGCCAGTGGGGTGAGCCCAATCGCAAGGCCGCCACCGAGGTGGCTGCCAAGCTGGCCCCGATCCTGGAGCAGAGCCGCGCCCAGGTGCTGGAGAAGCTGCTGCGCCGGAAGAGCTTCGTCTACCTGGAGCGGCACCTGCCCCCGGTCAAGGTCTCGGCCATTCGGGCCCTGGGCCTCGACGGCATCGAGTTCCAGCCCGAGAGCCGCCGCTTCTACCCCCGGGGCACCCTGGCCGCGCAGCTCCTGGGCTTCACCAACATCGACGGGGCCGGGCAGCTGGGCATCGAGCAGACCTTCGACCGGCAGCTGGCCGGCATGGAGGGCAAGCTCATCGCCCCGCGGGATGCCCACGGCAAGCTGCTCATCCTCCAGGAGAACTACAGCCAGGTGCCCGTGAACGGGGCCTCCCTGCAGCTGAGCATCGATGCCTCCATCCAGCACCTGGTGGAGGATGCCCTGGAAGAGGGGGTGCGCCTGTCCCGCCCCCAGACCGCCTATGCCGTGGTGGTGGACCCCCAGACGGGGGAGATTCTGGCCATGGCGGGGACGCCCACCTTCGATCCGAATCACGTCCTGCCCCGCCGCTTCCGCAATCGCACCCAGGCCGAGCTCAGCGCCGCCGAGCGGGAGGACCTCAAGCGGGAGCTGGAGCGCCAGAAGGCCGCCCGCAAGGTGCATCCGCTGGAGGACGTCTACGAGCCGGGCTCCACCATGAAGATCTTCACCGCCGCCATTGCCCTGGAGGAGCGCAAGGTCCGCCTGGGCGAGCGCATCGACTGCCTGGGGGGCCGCTGGCAGTACAGCCCCAAGGTGCCCCCCATCACCGACACCCACCGGCACGGCCTGCTCACCTTCGAGGAGATCCTCTGGCAGAGCTCCAACATCGGGGCTGCCAAGCTGGGCATCCGCGTGGACCCTGCGGTGCACTACCAGTACCTCCGCAAGTTCGGCTTCGGCGAGGCCACAGGCCTCAACTTCCCCGGCGAGAGCCAGGGCCGCCTCATCGCCCCGGACCGCTGGAGCGTACCCACCCAGTACACCCTGTCCTACGGCTACGGCCTCAGCACCACGCCCCTGCAGATCCTCATGGCCGGCTGCGCCCTGGCCAACGGCGGGCGGCTCATGCAGCCCATCCTGGTGCAGCGCATCTTCAACGATCGGGGCCTGCTGCTGAAGGAATACAAGCCCACCACCCGGGGTCAGGTGATCAGCGAAGAGACCGCCGGGCTCATGAAGGAGGCCCTCAAGGGGGTCGTCACCCAGGGCACCGGCAAGAAGGCCAAGCTCGACAACGGCATCGAATCCTTCGGCAAGACCGGCACCAGCCGCAAGCTCATCAACGGAAAATACGATCCGAGGCGGCACTTCGCTTCCTATCTGGGCTTCTTCCCTGCGGACAACCCCCAGTACGGCGTGTTGGTGATGCTTGACGATCCCGGCGGCGATACCACGGGCGGCGATGTGGCGGCGCCCCTCTTCAAGCGCATCGGCGACGGCATCCAGCGCTACCGCCAGACCGCACCGGACCCGGGCCGCGAGGCCGACCTCAAGCTCTCCCTGCGGGACTGGCCCACCAGCGAGACGGACGAGGCCAGCGTGCACGTGGAGAAGGGACGGGTCCCTGACCTGACGGGTCTTAGCCTCAAGGCCGCCATTCATCGGGTGGTACTGGTGGGTGGCGTCCCTCGGATCGAGGGCCTGCCCGGCCCGACGGCCACCCGGGTCCAGGGGCAGAGCCCAGAGCCAGGGGCGGCTCTGGAAGCGGGCGGCGTGGTGCGCATCCGAGCGGGGGGATCATGAGACTCGACGCACTGCTCGCCGGCCTGGGCACCCGCACCAGCGGCCCTGACACCGAGGTACTGGAGCTCACCAGCGACAGCCGCGAGGTGCGTCCCGGCTGGGCTTTCGTGGCCCTGAAGGGGGAGAAGGCCGATGGTGCGGCCTATGTCCCCCAGGCCCTCGCCCAAGGCGCCGTGGCGGTCCTCTCTGAGACTCCGCTGGACCTGCCTGAGGGCATTGCCGGCGGCCTCCTGGCGGACGACCCGCGCCTGCAGATGGCCCTCCTGGCCCGCCGCCTCCACGGCGAGCCGGACCGGCGCTTGGCCCTCATCGGCGTCACTGGCACCAACGGCAAGACCACCACCACCACCCTCATCCGCCAGCTTCTCCGCGGGGCGGGCCTGGGCTGCGGCGTCATCGGCACCGTGCTCAACGCCGCCGGGGCCGTGGAGGAGGAGGCCATCCGCACCACGCCCGAGAGCACCGCCTTCTACCGCTGGCTCCGCCGGGGCGTCGCGGCGAAGGACGTGGCCTCAGCCGTGGAGGTGAGCAGCCACGCCCTCTGTCTGGGGCGGGTGCACGCGGCGGCCTTTGCTGTGGGCCTCTTCACCAATCTCACCCAGGACCACCTGGACTACCACGGCACCCTGGAGGCCTACTTCGCAGCCA